>JAJQEE010000206.1 GCA_021201865.1 Tannerellaceae bacterium
GAATAAACTTACTACTATTCAGAAAGGAAATCAACTTGAAGATAGAGTTTATCAACTTTTAGAGAATCTTATAGAACAAGAGGAGTTTTATGGTAATAGTAAGTTTTGTCAATTATATAAAAAGAAAGCTTATTATTCTAAGGACAGGGATAGTGATATTATAACAGATGTTTCCATTGAAGTGGTATTACCAAATGCCACTAAATACACCCAATTATATATTTTTGAATGTAAGAATTATGGAGATACCGTATCTGTTGATAATATAGAAGAATTCTCGAGCAAACTTTCACAAATAGCAGGCCATAATGTTAAAGGTATCATGATTACTACTTCCCGCTATAGTGAACCTGGTATAAGATTTGCAAATGCTAGAGGTATAGGTCTTGCCCGCATTTCAGACCAGGATACACTTATGTATGATATCAATAGGAAAGAGGTATTTGGAAATCCTTATAATCAAAGAGCTAATATTTTAGCGAATCTTGTCCAGCCGCGATCTTTAAATAGTGGTGAACAGTATTTTATTTGCAATGACTTTACTCATAGCAATATCTGGTCCTTTTTTAAGCAGATAGGATTAATAGATTTAACTCCTAATAAGCAATTAATACCTTATATCTCTACGGAAAATCTTAGTGCAAAAGTAAATGGTCTATTGGAGAGGTATACACCGGAGGTATTTAAATTAATTCAGCCTACTCCCCTTAGGACTATTTACCAAAGGTTGGAAAGTGAGAACAACACTAAATTCATTTTTAATAAAGAGTTAGACAAAGTAAATGGAAATCAGATTTTAGGGAAAATTGAGTTTGATCCTTTATGTGTGTATGTCTCTAAAAACTTAGTAGAAAATTCTCCCCGCTGGAGGTTTACACTTGCTCATGAGATAGGCCATTTACTTTTACACAGGGAAATCTTATCTCTTCGATATAAAGAAGGGTTTGATACAGAGAATAGTCTGGATTATTATATAACGGATAATTACTATAAAAGAATAGAAATACAGGCAAATTATTTTGCAAGTTGTTTAATTCTTCCCGAACTTCCTTTCAAAAACTTAGTAGAGCAGGTGTTTTTTACAACAATATACATAAAGTCCTTAGAGTAGACCATTCGGCGAGAAGTTATAAGGTTTATGATATATTGATGAAAAATGCATGTCGTTATTTTCAAGCTTCTGAGAGTTCTATCAAATATAGGTTGCTTGGATTAGGATATTTAGAACAGAAAAATTCTTACGGTTCAATCAGAGAAATATTAAATAATCAATAATAGGGACAATCCCCGTATTAATTTCCGGAGATTTCCCTTCATACCTTTGCAGTACCGAATTTCGGTATATAGTTTTATAGCAGGTTATTTTAATGAATGCCCGGCCCCATGGTTATTGGTAATATATCTTATAAAATAAATATCACTGTCCGGATGATAGATAAAGAAAAAATACCATATAGTATGTTACTTTTTTGAATACTTCGTGAAATATCTCTTCATGAATGCTTTGTTTGTCATGTTTTTACATCTTCTGTATGTAAATATAGTTCATTTTGTCGATAGAATATTGTCCAATCTGTTTTAAAGATAAATTTATAATGATTGTTTATGAACTCTTTAGTAGAGTAAAATAGGCTTATTCAAATAATAATCGTTTATTTTGTTACTCAAATCAGAATGGAGCATGTGGGAATCCAAAAGAAAATAATAAACGAATCCTTTAAATAAGATAATGATGCAAGGCAGAATGAAACAATATCAGATAGGGAAAGCGGATATAGAAGCCATATTAATCGCAGAAAAAGTGGGACGGTTAGCTACACAGAATCCGGACGGATTTCCCTATATTACACCGGTTCATTTTGTTTATTACAATGAACGGATCTATATACATGGACTTTGCAAAGGGCAGAAGATTAGTAATATCAAACAAAATTCAAAGGTTGGTTTCGAAGTCGACAAAATGGAAGGGTTAATCCTTTCCGATAAACCATGCGATGTAAATACCGCTTATGAAAGTGTGATCATTCAAGGAGAGGCATCCCTTGCCGGTGATGACATAAAAGAGGTTGCCCTCAAAGAAATTGTAAAAAAATATACCCCGCAGTTATCCGGAATATCTTTCCCGGACAACATGATAAAAGCAACTGCCGTTATTGAGATCATACCCACCGGAATAACCGGAAAACGGTATGAATAATTAAATAATTAAACTAAATATAAAAAAAGATGAGCGTAAAAAGTGTTGAAAATGCAGAGCATTACATGTGGGGCAACCATTGTGAGGGGTGGCATTTACTTAAAACAGATTCATTGAGCATCATTCAGGAAAAAATGCCTCCTCATACCGCAGAGGCTCTCCACCTACATACCCATGCACAACAATTTTTCTATATCCTGAAAGGCATGGCTGTATTTGAAGTGGAGGGAGAATGGGTGGAAGTAAAAGAAAAACAAGGCTTCCATATTGAACCCAATCAAAAACATCGCATACTAAATAACACAGATAATGATCTGGAATTTCTTGTTATTTCAGAGCCTAAATCTCACGGAGATAGATTCAATTTGGAGTAACTTTTGTTTTAGTGAGAGTTCTTCCATTAATTCCGGTGTTATGATTAATCTGATATGGGTAAATATGTCATTGATTTGACGTCCGACACCAATTTTCCAATTTTTCGGATTTGTAAAATATTCTTTTGGGATCGGAATACCATTACAATCTATTGCTATGATATATTCCTATGCCGGCGTCAATGAAGGTGATATTTTTTAGGCTCGGGATCATTTCCTACTTCTTTGTGAAACATGAACCATTTATATACATCATGTAGTTTCCCCAGGAAGATAATTGGATTGTTAACGGTGAATTAGTCGCATTATAGACCTCAAAATGATATGTCACATACCTTCTTTAACGCATGAAGTGAGTAAAACGGTCAGCGTTAGAATCGCAAAATATGGAATGGACTTTATCATGAAAGTAAATGTGTGTCTGATTATAAGATCTAAGGTAAAATATATATTTTATTTGGGTCAAAGAACGATGATTAAAAAAAAGTTATTAATAGCCAATGAGAGTATGTCAAAAACATTCTTTTGACATACTCTCGTAGTAGCATGTTACAGTAGTTTTGAATCTTTTAATAACTCTTCAATGTAGGTACCCTGTATCTTTTTCAAGGTGTGTTTTTCTATCGGAGTTGCCCACCACGGAAGGTTTATATCTTCCAGTTTTTTGCGGTCGTTCAGGTAATAGATGGAACTCATCAGCACCCTTACATCAAAGCAGGAACCGAACACTTCCGGTACACCCCGGTCGATGTTTAATAAGGTATAAACGGCTTCCATGGCTGTACGTACCGAATATTCAGTCGTAAAAACAGTATCCTTTTCCGTTTCTGCGAAATTACCGATAAAGGCAAGATTTTGAGAGCCGGATGGCACTACCAATGGACGGTCGCCCAGGGCACGGGGCATAAAATAAGAGGTGATATATGGCATATAGCAAGGAATTGTATTGGCCGAATGAGTGGCAATATCTTCTATTTCCATTTCGGGCACACCGATATGATACAGCCATTCCTGACATAATTCAATTCCGGTACATTCCGTTATTTTTTTCTTTACATAATTACCGGGTTTATCGGAGAACAGCCCGTAAACCCATACGATTAGTTCAGTGGGTTTCTGGCTGTGGAAATGGGGTTGGCGGCTGATAGAGTACCCTAACAGCCAGTTGGAGTCTTTTACCGTAACGGGGCCACTGGTTACTATCGAACCGCTGTGCGGATCTTTTTTTGCTAATCTTTTCGATATAGGGAGTTACTTTATCATCTTTGAGGGTAATGGTACCGGATACAAACCAGTTTTCAGGCGGTATGTTGTCGCAAAATTTACCGGGTTTACCAAATGCCGGGTCCTGTTCAGCAAGATTCTTCCAAAGTTGCCAGCTTCCACCCAAATCGTGTGTCGGGGGTGCCGGATGGGTATCATCACCATAGGTGGTGCTTTCAGTAATAGAACCATTGGTTACAAAAACAAGGTCGTTTTCAGTTAGGTCAATTTGTTGTTCTTTTCCGCTGGTTACATATTCTATTTTTGTGGCTACTTTCTTTTCACCTACTGAATTTACCAGAATATTCTTTACCTGTGAATTGTAATGGAAATGCACTCCTTGGCTTTCCAGATTCTTTACGAGTGGCATAATCAGCGATTCATACTGATTGTATTTGGTAAAACGTAAAGAAGACAGATTGGATAAGGTTCCTACATGATGTACAAAACGCAGGATATAACGGCGCATTTCCATAGCACTGGCCCACGGCTCGAATGCAAACATGGTACACCAGTAGAGCCAGAAATTGGATTCAAAAAAATCTTTTGAAAATACATCATTAATTTTTACATCCTGTAACTGGTTTTCGGGAGTCAATGCCAGATGGATTAATTCATCAATTGCTTTTTTGGTCAGGGTCAGGTCACCATCCGTTGATAAACGTTGTCCCCGGTTCTCTATCACACGGGCTTTTGAAAAGCTGGGGTCTTTTTTGTTCAGGCGGTAAAACTCATCCAGTACGGAAATCCCTTCTTTCTCCAGGGAGGGAACTGAACGGAACAAGTCCCATAACGTTTCAAAATGGACTTCCATTTCACGTCCGCCCCGTACAATATATCC
>JAJQEE010000059.1:0-27663 GCA_021201865.1 Tannerellaceae bacterium
AACTCGGGACCTCTTCCTTACCAAGGAAGTGCTCTACCGCTGAGCTACACAGGCATAAGAGCGGAAGACGGGACTCAAACCCGCGACCCTCAGCTTGGAAGGCTAATGCTCTATCAACTGAGCTACTTCCGCAATTTTTGCACGATTAGTCTATTGCATCAACCCATCTCTTTCTTCAAAAAGATTGACTCGTTCAACAAACCGGTCTGGTGGGCAGTGATGGATTCGAACCACCGAAGGCGTAAGCCAGCTGAGTTACAGTCAGCCCCATTTGGCCACTCTGGTAACTGCCCATTTAATTGACAATTGAAAATGGATAATTGAAAATTAACTCAACGATCCTTACAATTGTAGAAGTTCACAACATTTCTTTTTAATGGAAATTGTACACCTCCGTGAACAATCGTCAATTTTCTTTGTTTTTGAATTGTCAATTATCCATTATCAATTGTCAATTCTTTTGAGCCTCTTGTCGGATTCGAACCAACGACCCCGAGATTACAAATCACGTGCTCTGGCCAACTGAGCTAAAGAGGCGTAAACTGCTTTCGCTAAAACAGCCGTTTCACTACAAGGGCGAAACGGCTGCAAATTTAGTTATTATTTCTTACGTACCAAATTTATCCACTGTTTTTTTACTTGGCTCGTGCTTTTTCTTTGAATTTTAGCAACTGTTTAGATAAAGCTTCTGCACATTCATCGACTGCCTCCTCAAAAGTGTCTGCTGTTTTCTCTGCAAACAAATCTCCATTCTTTATCTTTAACTTAATAGAGGCATTTTTATTTTGTGCTGTTTCCGGCTTAATCACCTTCAATATCACTTCTGCTAATATAATACCATCAAAATATTGTTCCAGCTTTGACACCTTCTTTTGCACAAACGCTTCTAATTGTTCTGAAGCGTCAAAATGAATAGATTGAATTCTAATGTCCATAAAAACCTCCTTCTTTATTTAGCCCTTGGATGGGCATGATACACTTTTTTTAGCTCCTCAAAGGTTGTATGAGTATACACACTGGTTGAAGCCAGACTACTATGTCCTAATAATTCTTTCACGGCATTCAATTCCGCGCCATTATTCAGCATACTGGTTGCGAATGAATGCCTCAACACGTGGGGACTACGTTTAGATAAAGTAGAGATATCCGACAAACTGTTTTTCACAATATAGTAAACCATACCCGTTGACAACTGCCGGCCATCTTTCCTTACCAGAAACCAATCCTCCTTTACCGCGACCGCACGGTCCCGAATCTCCAGATAGGCAAGCATCAATTCCTTCAGGTTTTCAGCAAAGGGAATTAGCCTTTGCTTATTACGCTTTCCTGTCACCCGGATCAAACAGGCATCAAAATCAACATCGGAATCTTTTATTCCTATCAACTCCGAACGCCTGACTCCGGTCACATATAACACCTCCAGGATCAACCGGTCTCTTACTCCATCAAACGAATCATCAAAACGATCTCCATCCAGCAACAGATCCATTTCACTTTCCCTCACAAAATAAGGTAAGGATTTCTTTGCTTTAGGGCCATTGATCAAACGCAAGGGATTGGCAGGAATTTCCCCCTGCTTCATAAGAAATTTAAAAAAAGACTTCAAAGAACTTAGCTTACGATTTACTGATGTAGGAGCAATCCGGTTATTCAACAAATGAACGATCCAGTTCCTCACGATATCTCCATCAATATTCCGGGGATCAAATATGCCTTCCTGATTCTCTTTTACATATAACTCGAACTGTTCAAGGTCCTTTGTATACGAAGATACGGTATAATCGGAATAATTCCGTTCATACCGCATATACTTTAAAAATGAATCTATCAACATATTCACGCTGCATCAACTTTTATTCTCTGCAACGAATATAGCAATAAGAATTCAATAAAACAAATGAAGAACGTTTTTTATTCTTCTGATTGCTGCAGCTGTTGCACATAGACTGCACGCATATTTTGTTTTCTTTTAATGACAGAAGGTTTAATGAAAGCCTGACGGCTTCTCAATTCTTTAACAACACCTGTTTTTTCAAATTTTCTTTTGAATTTTTTCAGCGCTTTTTCAATATTTTCGCCTTCTTTTAATGGTACTACGATCATAATTTATTTATTATATTGTTTTAATTAGTTCACGTCCAAAATGGGCAGCAAAATTACTGATAATTTTTTGATTAACAAACTTTCCCGGATGATTTTTTGCTGAGTGCCTAAAATAAAGCAATATAATAAACCGGATCAGTAATAATAATATCCACCGCCAACAGCCGCTTCAATAGCAACCCCTGCCATGCCGATCGCAATCACTCCGGCCCAGATCCCGGCATTTCTCCCTTTTACATTCCGGATATAAAAGAAATCTCCCCGTTGTGCCGTATAATCTCTTATGGCAGAAGGAGCCAGCCCACCTGCTTTCACCAATCTGGAAAGATAAAAATGTTGCTGGTAACTAAACGTTTGATTTCTTTTCCCATTTTCCCCTACGGTATACAACGTCAGGTAACTCCGGAACCGTAAAGGGGAATGATCTTCTTCAAAATCGATCACTTTCAGATTTTTTGTTTGATTTGCGGACAGCGTAAGAGGTTGTTTGGTGAATTTATCATCCGGGATCTTATCAAAAGAGAAATTAGCCAGTGTAATAGGAATGTGTCCGATCCGGGAATGCGGAGGGATAAAAGTCACATAAGCCGGTATACACAGGTCATCATCATATTCTCCATATGTTTCCGAACCGATTGAGCCCGGTAATAAATAATCTTTATAGGAATAGGTTTTCCCATAAGCTCCTCCTCTCACCTGCATATCCTTACTAATATAGGTACTGGCCTCATCTTCCACCACCAGAGCAGATTGACGCCAGTCTACGAACATAGGCTGGTCCGTCTTATTATATACCGTTATGTGAATAGGCAGATCTTCCCCAAAAAAGCTATACACGATACTTACAGAATCATCCTCCTCGACAAAATCGCCCATATCATTACGTAGGATATTAGCGGCATTCGAATTAACCGTAGAATAATAATATTTACTGCAGGAAGTGGTTCCGAAAAGAAAAACCATCAACGCCAGGTAACTCAAATATCTTTTCATAACACGACCAGTTTAATTTTCAACTCTTACAAATATAAACATTTATGTCAGATTTGCAACATTTCACGGGTGGAATTATGAAGAGTCCAAAAGAATTAACATTTAATTTTCACCTTTAACAGAGAAGTGAAAAAGCAAGTTCACCAGGAGCTTTTTATAAAAAGGCCCGGTTGATCCGGTAAAAAGCTCCGGAACAACCGGCTGCCTCAGAAATCTGTTTTAGAAAGAAACAGAATAGAAAATACATAATTAATTTTTTAACTTTGCGAAAAGAGACAATCCGTAAATTAAATACATAAACATATGAAGAAAATCATACGTGAAAGAATTGAATCTCTCAGAGAGGTGATGAAAGCAAATCAGATAGATGCTTATATAATACCCAGTTCGGATCCGCATTTAAGTGAATATCCCGCTGGCAGATGGAAGTCCCGCCAATGGATTTCCGGTTTCACCGGATCAGCAGGAACCGTTGTGATTACAGCAGAAAAAGCCGGCTTATGGACAGACTCACGCTATTTCCTGCAGGCGAATACCCAGTTGGAGGGAACAGGGATTGAATTGTATAAAATGGCTCTTCCGGAAACACCTACCCTGACAGAATTCCTGATCGATGAATTAGATAAAGGGATGAAAGTGGGTTTGGATGGAGAAACCTATAGCGCTGCAGAGGCACATACACTGCAAAAGGCATTAGAAAAAAAAGATATTCAGTTAGACACTTCCAAGGATCTGATAGATAAAATATGGACAGACAGGCCCCCTATTCCGGCCAATCCTCTTTTTGAATTACCGGTAGAGATCACCGGAAGAACCGTCACTGAAAAACTCAATGACATAAATGATAAATTGCATGAAATAGGAGCAGACTGCACTCTCTTATCTGCATTGGACGAGATCGCCTGGACATTCAACATCCGGGGAAATGATGTGGAATATAACCCGGTCGTGATCAGTTACGCCTTTATTTCAGAAAACGAGACCGTGTTGTTCATCCAACCGAATAAACTGACCATGGAGGTGGCGGATCAATTAAAAAAAGAGGGAGTGATCCTTGGGGACTATGCAAAAATAAAAGATTACGTAGCGAAGCTGCCTGCCGGAACTTCTATATTGATCGATATGCCCCGGACAAATGTGGCTCTTTTTAATGCGATCCCGGCGAATTGCAGGATCATACAGGAAAGCTCTCCTGCCAACTATCTTAAAAGTATAAAAAACGAAAAAGAGATTGAAGGATTCCGGAATGTAATGATCAAAGACGGAATTGCCCTGACACGGTTCTATATCTGGTTAGAAGAACAAATGGCAACCGGGGAAAAAGTAACTGAGATCAGTGCCACCCGGAAACTATCCTCTTTACGGGCAGAACAGCCTTTGTGCATCAGTGATAGCTTTAATGCCATATGTGGTTATGCAGGGCATGGAGCAATCGTTCATTACAGCGCAACCCCGGACACAGACGCTACGCTGAAACCGGAAGGGATCTTTCTTATGGACTCAGGAGGTCGATATTTAGATGGTACTACAGATATCACCCGTACGATCGCATTGGGGAAACCGACAGAGTCTATGAAAAAAGATTTTACCCGTGTTCTAAAAGGACATATCAGCCTTGCCAAATGTAAATTTCCGGTTGGAACCCGTGGTTCACAACTGGACATACTGGCCAGAAAAGCACTTTGGGATGCAGGAATTAATTATCTGCATGGAACAGGACATGGAATCGGGCATTGCCTGAATGTTCACGAGGGGCCACAAAGCATACGGATGGAAGAAAATCCGGTTAAACTGGCGCCAGGGATGGTTCTTAGTAATGAACCTGCCATGTATCGTACCAATGAATATGGAATACGCACAGAAAATGTGATATTAGTAAGGGAAGACAGTGAAACGGAGTATGGAAAATTCCTATCTTTCGAAACACTGACCCTTTGTTATATAGATACCAGTCTGATCCATATTCCGATGCTTTCAGTCCGGGAACTGGCATGGCTAAACAAATACCACCAGAAAGTATACGAGAAATTAGCTCCTTACCTGACAGAAGAAGAACAGGCATGGCTGAAAGAAAAAACAAAAATAATAGACTAAACAATTGAAGAAATTATGGCAATCATAAGAACAGTAAGAGGATTCACCCCGGAAATAGGCCAGGATACATTCCTGGCCGAAAATGCAGCCATTATTGGGGATGTGGTGATTGGGAAAGGATGTAGTATCTGGTATGGGACTGTCCTTCGCGGAGACGTAAACTCCATCCGGATCGGGAATGGAGTTAATATACAGGATGGATCCGTCTTACATACACTCTATCAAAAATCCACTATTGAAATAGGGGATAATGTTTCTATAGGTCACAATGTCACCATCCACGGAGCCAAAATAGAACATGGAGCGCTGATTGGCATGGGCTCTGTCGTTCTGGACGATGCCGTGATCGGCGAAGGGGCTATTGTGGCAGCCGGTTCGGTCGTGTTAGCGAAAACCCAGGTAGAAGCCGGAAGTATTTATGCAGGTGTACCTGCAAAGTTTGTAAAGAAAGTCGACCCGGAACAGGCAAAAGAGATCAACCAGAAAATTGCACGAAACTACCATATGTATGCTTCCTGGTATACAGAAGAGGATAAAGCATGAAGAAAGCCGGAGGGTTTATATTACTATTTTTGGGGTGTATACTCATCTATTTGATATGGCCCTCCAATGATTATCTCAGGAGGGCATTGATCCACCAGCATCCTAAAATTGATCAATATTCCATTTTTGAGAACAGGATTGTGGAAGCAGGTTCTCCCACCCCATGGCAAACCTCCCCGCAATATAATCAACATTCCATACCGGAGGAATTCCTTCCCGGATTTGAGAGATATGGTACTATCGCTTTCCTGATCATTAAAGATGGTGAATTATTTTTTGAGCAATACTGGGAAAATTACTCTCCGGAATCTCATAGCAACTCTTTTTCAATGGCCAAAAGTATTATTTCACTCGGAATAGGATGCGCCATAGATGACGGTTTTATCATCAATACGAACCAACCAGTCAGTGACTTTTATCCGGAATTTCAGGGATATGACAATATACCCTTAACGATTCGTCATCTACTTACAATGAGTGCCGGGGTGGACTTTGAAGAGGAATATACCACATCCTTCTCTCCCACCACTCAACTCTATTACGGAAAAGACCTGCATCGCATCACTTTTGGAATGAAAGAGATTGAAGAGCCGGGAAAACGTTTTATCTATCAAAGTGGTGTGACCCAGCTGCTGGCATATGTATTGGAGAAAGCGACAGGCGAACCGGTCAGTACTTATATCTCCCGTAAACTCTGGACCCCTATGCAGGCAGAGGAAAATGCATTATGGAGTCTTGATAAAAAAGACGGTATGGAAAAAGCCTACTGCTGTTTTAATAGTAATGCCCGTGATTTTGCCCGGTTTGGCCAGTTAATCTTAAATAAGGGAAGCTGGAATAACGGGCAGCTCATTTTTCCTGACTATCTGCAACAGGCAATTACCCCAGACACCACCCTCCTGTATGAATATACGAATGAGCCTAATCTCTGTTACGGGTATCAGTTCTGGTATCTTACCTATCAGGGGTTAGCCGTTCACTATCTGCGAGGTATATTAGGACAATATGTTTTTGCTATTCCGGAAAAAATGTTGTGGTAGTCCGGCTGGGACATAAGCGAAGTGAAACCCGGACAGTTCAACATTACCCGGATGATATCGACCTTTGGTTAGAGACAGCTCTCAGCATCCTTGAAAAATAAAAAGATTAACGGATCCTTTTATCTAAAAAAACACCTTTATGATTAAATCCAAGTTATGCTTGCTAACAGGTCTCCTGCTATTCTGTTTCTCCCCCAGAGGAAATTCCAGGAATGAGCAGGTCAGATTCAGCCCGCCCGTCATTTTTAATCCTCCGGAATATATCTGTTATAGGATTTCTGCTCCTATTACAATAGATGGGAAAGTGTCTCCGGAGGAATGGGAGGAAGTTCCCTGGACACCTTTCTTTGTAGATATAAAAGGGGAAAAAGGTGAAAAGCCTTATTTGCAAACCCGCGCAAAGATGGCATATGATGATAACGGACTATATGTGGCAGTTGTGATGGAGGAACCCCATATATGGGCCACGATTACCGAACATGATGCCGCTGTGTACATGGACAATGCATTTGAGATCTTTTTAAACCCCACCAATGATACGCATAACTATTTTGAATATCAGATCAACGCATTAGGTACGGAATGGGATCTGTTTATGAGTAAACCCTATAGGGACAAAGGAGGGGTCGCTCTAAGTGGCTGGGAGTTTGCAGGCCTGACGTCTGCCGTTCATATAGAGGGTACTCTGAACAATCCATATGATACAGACAATTTCTGGAGTGTGGAAGTGTTTATACCCTGGACCTCCCTGTATGAAGTAATGGGAAATAAACAAAAACCGGATGCCGGAGATCAGATCCGGGTAAATATGTCCCGTGTGCAATGGAGAACAGAAATAAAAGAAGGGAAATACACTAAAATTCCGGCAAAAGGAAAAACAAGTCCGGAGCCTGATTATTGGTTATGGGCACCTATGAGAATCGTCAGTATTCATATGCCGGAGTACTGGGGAATCGTCCAATTCTCTCATTTTCCTGCCGGAACAGGTGAAGAACTCTTTGTACGATATCCGGAAGAAGAGACTAAACAGATCCTACGCAATTTATACTATCGTCAACAGGAATACAAAGCCCAAACAGGTCACTATGCGACTATTGCCTCCGCCTTATCTCCCCAGGATATAATCCCCCGGCCGCAAATAAAAGAACTAATGCTTTATTCCGCTCCTTCCATGTATGAAATCACGCTACCGGATCCTACAGGAAAGGTCTGGCACATTCGTAATGACGGAAAAATCTGGACAGACGATTAATCGACTATGTTGTGATGGCTCTAAAAAACAATTATTAATACTTATACGGAAGTCTGCCAGAAAACGGCAGATTTTTTTAACGCCTTCAGTACCTTACAAAAAGGTTTCTACAATAAAATTAACTACTTCCAGATCTATAAATCAGTACCTTTGTAGAAACGAACACTAACTTAGAATGATATGAAAAAAACTAAATTATGGATGGGGCTTTGCAGCCTGGGCATCTGTTTTGCATCCTATGCACAGCAGACTACTGGTGGGATATCCTCTTCCATGCTACAACAAATCCAGAAAAGCTATGAAGGAAATGCTTCCGATAAAGCGATTCAGAATGCAATCAGCAACAATGATATCAACAAGCTGGCAGTAAACCGGGAAAACAAAAATAATTTCGATACTCATTTCTCCCATAAAGTACATAGCAGAGGGATTACCAACCAGAAATCATCCGGCCGTTGCTGGCTGTTTACCGGACAGAATGTTCTGCGGGCTAAGGTAATTGCTGATTATAACATGAAAGACTTTCAATTGTCCCACAGCTATCCCTTCTTCTGGGATCAACTGGAAAAAGCAAATCTCTTTTTACAGGGAATCATAGACACCCGTGACAAACCGATGGAAGACAAAACCGTAGAGTGGCTGTTCCAGAACCCGCTAAGTGACGGGGGACAGTTCACCGGAGTCGCTGACCTACTTATGAAATATGGAGTGGTTCCGGCAGAAGTGATGTCAGAAACATATAGTACTGAAAACACCCGCCAGATGGCCAACCTGATCACATTGAAATTAAGGGAATATGGCCTTCAACTAAGAGAAATGGCGGCCACAGGTAAAAAAGTCCGGGATTTAGAGAAAAACAAGACAGAGATGTTAGGGACAGTCTACCGAATGTTGGTATTGACTATCGGAGAGCCACCTGCCACATTTACCTGGACCTTAAAAGACAGCAGAGGAAATCCGGTTCACACGAAAGAGTATACCCCTCAATCTTTCTATCAGGAATATATCGGAGAAGATTTGAAGAACAATTACATCATGCTGATGAATGATCCCAGCCGTGAATATTATAAACTCTATGAAATCGATTTTGACAGGCATGTCTACGATGGAAAGAACTGGACCTATGTAAACCTACCCGTAGAGGAGATCAAAGAAATGGCTGTTTATTCCATCATGGATAGCACCATGATGTATTTTTCCTGTGACGTGGGAAAATATTTCGACCGGGAGCGAGGACTGTTAGATACCAACTTCTATGATTATGAATCACTGATGGGCACTACGTTCGGCATGGATAAAAAACAACGTATACAGACATTCAGCAGCGGCTCCTCACACGCCATGACGCTTATGGCTGTAGACTTAGACAAAAATCATCGTCCAACGAAATGGATGGTTGAAAACAGTTGGGGACCGGGAGCAAACAATGGGCACCTGATCATTACCGATGACTGGTTCAATGAATACATGTTCCGGTTAGTAATAGAGAAAAAATATGCCACAGAAAAGGTTCAGGAGATACTCAAACAAAAACCGGTTCGCCTGCCGGCATGGGATCCGATGTTTACAGACGAGGATTGAATATAAGAACTCCGGTGAATAAATGAACATTCACCGGAGTAATTGATGAAGAGAGACACCTCTCTCCTTCACAAACAGAGAATAGTGCTAATTCTCAAAACGACGTGCTTATTTAAAACGGAATAATAATACTAACATATTAGATTCTTCATCCATCCGGGAAACAATGTCTTTTAATTGACCGCTTAATTTACCCTCTTCCAGTGCTTCCTGAAGTTCTTCGGGAGAAAAAACCAATAAACCGCTCATACTTCCACTCACACGGGATTGCATACCAGGTGACAAGGACAGCTCTTTTCCTTTATATTCCTTTAACCAGATTTTTTGTTCATAGACCTTTCCATCTTTTCTGTCCAGCATTAAGTTAGTTTGCGGGAATCCTCTGCCCGTATTCCAATCGAATTCATTAGAAACCGTATTCATGAAAAGATAAGAGGGAGATTCCAGATAACTATTCAGATAAATATATGGATTTTGAGTAGTGATAGAAGGAGCACGCATTAAAACAGGAGTCAATTGCTTTTCCGGAGTATATAAATAGACCGTATCCACAGAGTAATCCGTCAGAATAAAACCTTCTTTTACCCTTACGATGTTTGTTTGGGGCCCTGTGTTAGTGTAGATCATCTCACCGTCCTGCCTCTGAATATACATTTCCAGCTTCGTTTCATACCGGATGTCAATGTCCTCTGCTATCTGCCCACTTTCCCTTGATACCAGAAAAAAGGGATTTGGATAATATCCATAATTATCATGACACAGAAAATTATGCTCATCAAACAATTGAATTCTGGATATAAAATTGGATTTCACAGGTATGCTACGTTTATACTCTCCCTTGATGGAATACACCTGGATTTTTTCAAGCGTACTAACATATAATTCGTCGACTATGGGATCGTATAAAATATCAAAAACATAGAAAAACTCTTCAGGTCCTTCGCCGGAGCGATTAATCCGGTGAAGGGGTTCCCCTTGCCGGTCAAAAACTAATATTTCACCCTTCTCCATTTCATAAGCGATCAGGTAATCCTCAGTGATGAGACGAGGTCCTCCTCTATAGAGAAAATCATCATGGAGCGATGGTAAGATATATTCTATTTCTGCCAGATCATCCAGAAAGAGCTCTTTTACAGGATATTTTTTCTCCACATTCAGCTCAATGAATTTCAGATCTGAAGACATTTTCTTTTGCTGACAAGAGTTACAGAACCATAGAGAAAAGAGAAAAAGAATCCAGTGTTTTGTTGTCATAGCTGTATATTTTGAAAGGTTACCCCACAAACATATACAAAAATAAAATACTAACCAACAAAACACTACGAAAAAATAGTAGATACCACAAAAAAGTATAAATCAAACAGCAGGAAAGAGATTAAATGTCCAAACAGGACAGGATCCGGTCAGTGGCACCGGCATTCCCTTTTACAAAATCACCTGCTATTTTTCCGGATGATATCAATAATTCCGGATAAATAGTTAGTTCCTGCATAATAGATTCAAACCCTTCTTTATCAGAAAAAGAAAAACCTCCCCCTGCTCTTAAAAGGCCCTTTGCCTCTTTAAATTTATGAAATTTAGGCCCAAAAAGAACCGGAATACCATACACAGCAGCTTCTAAGGTGTTGTGAATACCTGCACCGAAGCCACCACCGATGTAAGCCATATCTCCATATCTATAGATGGAAGAAAGTAGTCCGAAACTGTCCACAATGAGACAACTCTTATCCGTTAAATCGCATTCATTTACCTGGGATAAACGGACAGAAGGCCGCTTAAGAAGTGACTCAATAGAGGATAGATGGCTCTCATGGATTTCATGGGGAGCAATGATCAGTTTCATTTCAGGATGTTCATTAAAATAAGGAATAAAGAGTTCCTCATCTTCAGGCCAGGAACTACCCGCGACTAAAATAAACTCCCCGGCTTTTTTATTCTCTGAAAACAACTTAACAGGAGGAATAGGTTTAGCAGCTTCCTGAATTTCCAGGACCCGGTCAAAACGGGTATCTCCGCAAACCGTTACATTCCGGAGTCCTATACCCGCTAATAACTGGGCGGAGATCTCATCCTGCACAAACAGATACCGGAAATAAGAAAGGACTTTCCGGAATGGTTTTCCGTACCATTGAAAATAGAATTGATCTTTCCGGAAAATGGCAGAGACCACAAACGCCGGAATATTTCTTTTGTCCAGCGCTGACAGGTAATTAGCCCAGAAATCATATTTAATAAAAATGACTCGTTCCGGATTCACGATATCCAGAAACTTTTTTACCCGGTAAGGAGTATCGAAAGGCAAATAACAGATCACATCAGCCCCCTCATAATTTTTACGGACCTCATATCCGGAAGGAGAAAAAAAGGTGAGCAGAATCTTATAGTGAGGATACTCCTTTTTTATTTTTTCCATCATCGGCCTCCCCTGCTCAAACTCCCCTAAGGAAGCAGCATGGAACCAGATATACCGGGCATCCCGGTCTATTTTTTCACGCAGTATCCTGTTTGTTTTCCATTGCCCTAACCGCATCAGTTTCGCTTTCTTATGGAAAGGAGCCAGCAGCCCGACACATAATGCATACAAGTGTATGATTAGTGTATACATACTTAAACTACTTATTGTAAAATATCAATAGCCTTCTGCAAACGGCTGATCGTTTCCTCTTTACCCAATGCTTCTGTAATGTTGAAGATATGCGGCCCTTTAGGCGCTCCCACCAAAGCCAGACGGGTAGCGTTCATTATATTCCCCAAAGGATATTCTTTCGATTCGATCCAGGCTTTCACGGTTTCTTCCGTATGTTCCACATCAAAAGGCTCACATCCCTTCAAGACCTCCACTAATTCAGCCAGTTGAGAAGCAGATTCCGGTTTCCAGCGTTTTTTGACTGTCTTTTCATCATAACTTTCCGGAGCCACAAAGAAGAAAGCAGCCTGATCCCATAGTTCTTCCACAAAATTCACCCGCTCTTTCATCAGACCAACGATCTTTTCAACATAGGCAAGATCAGATTCTACTCCATGCTTTTGCAGGATAGGAATAAATAATTCCGCTAATGTTCGGTTATCTTTTAACTGAATATATTGGTGGTTGAACCATTTTCCTTTTTCGTAATCAAACTTTGCGCCACTCTTACTACAATGAGAAAGTGAAAAGGCAGAGATCATATCTTCTATAGAAAATATTTCCTGATCATTACCCGGATTCCAGCCTAAAAGGGCCAGGAAGTTTACAACCGCTTCCGGCAAATACCCACTTTCCCGGTAGCCCGAAGAAATATCTCCTGTTTTCGGATCCTGCCATTCCAGAGGGAATACAGGAAAACCCAACCGGTCTCCATCTCTTTTACTCAGTTTACCGTTTCCTTCCGGTTTTAGCAGCAAAGGAAGATGGGCAAACCGGGGCATCGTCTCCATCCATCCCAGATAACGATAGAGCAGAACATGTAGCGGTGCACTTGGTAGCCACTCTTCCCCACGGATCACATGAGAGACCTCCATCAAATGATCATCCACAATATTTGCCAGATGATAAGTGGGCAGTCCATCTACTGATTTATATAACACTTTATCATCGAGTACAGAAGAATTAATGACCACATCTCCACGAATAAGATCCAGCACATGAATATCTTCATTGGGTTCTATTTTAATCCGGACCACATAGGTATGACCTTCATGGATCAGGCGTTCCACCTCTTCCGCCGGCAAGACTAATGAATTCCGCATTTGGAGACGGGTAGAAGCATCATATTGAAAGTTAGCGATCTCCCCTCTTGTACGCTCCAACTCTTCCGGAGTATCAAAAGCTATATAAGCCAGCCCATCATTCAATAGCTGATCTACATATTTTTTATAAATATCTTTTCTCTCACTCTGACGATAAGGACCATATTCTCCGCCAAAACTAACCCCTTCATCAAACCGGATGCCTAACCAGGACAAAGAATCAATAATATATTTCTCCGCGCCCGGCACAAACCGTTGGGAATCTGTATCTTCAATCCGCAGGATCATATCCCCGCTATGTTGTCTGGCAAACAAATAATTATATAATGCTGTGCGTACACCTCCAATGTGCAAAGGACCTGTAGGGCTTGGAGCAAAACGAACCCTTACTTTTCTTTGAGTCATAACCTTCTTAATTCTATAATAATGCGGCAAAAGTAGGCTATTTTTTTTTCATACTAAACTTTTTTCCGTACATTTCGCTTCTATTCCAACAAGTGTAGAGAGGTATTCAGGAACGGGCAGATCTAAATCAGAACACATCAGAACCCTGTTACCGGCTTGCTGCCTATACATAATTTTTTATTCATATGAAAAATAAGAAAATAAATATACCGGCCGTTTTATATTTCCTCATAGTAGCCGCATTGATTGCCTACTTCTTTCCGCGGGAAGGAAAATTCCGTTATCAGTTCAGCGAAGGAAAGCCATGGAGATACGGATTATTAATGGCATCCAGTGATTTTCCTATTTTTAAAACCGATGAGGAGATCAAAGCGGAGCGGGATAGTGTATTAAAAACCTTTGAGCCCTATTATCGTTTAGACCAGACAGAAGAAGCAAACCAGGTTGATAGATTAAGAGATGATTATACCCGGAATAATAATCCCCGGATCACTCCTGCTTATATGCAATACATAGAAAGTAGCTTAGTGAAAATGTATAAAAACGGGATTATTTCTCCGATGGATTTTGAAGATTTGAGTAAAAATGACTACAAACAGATCAACGTAGTTGAAAAGAACGTGGCACAAAGACGTTTCTTAAGTGACTTCTTCACCGTACGGACAGCCTATGAATTTATCATTAATAATGCCCCTTCCTATTTGGAAAAAAGTGTATTGCAGGCGTGTAATATCAATCTCTATCTGACCGAAAACCTGTTCTATGATAAAGAAATGTCCGATAGGATCCGGGAAGATATGCTACAAAATGTCTCGGTCGCAAACGGAATGGTCCAGGCCGGGGAAAGGATCGTGGACCGGGGAGAAATTATCGATCACCATACATATAACGTACTGCGATCCCTGAAAATCCAGCACGAAACCAGATCTGGGGGAGTCCAAAGAGAGAGGCTGGTACTGGCGGGACAGTTTATTCTCATCGCCGGATTACTGTTTTGTTTCTGGCTCTATTTGAAATCGTTCCGGCCTTACATACTCAGAAATAAAAAAAATACAATTTTCCTCTTATTATGCATTTTAGTCAGTTGTATCATTACAGAATTATGCGTCTCCCATTCTCTGTTCAACGTATATATTATTCCCTATACCATGGTACCCATCGTAGTACGGGTATTCATTGATTCCCGGACCTCCTTGTTTACCCATCTGGTGATCGTATTAATCTGTTCACTTATTGTTCCGTTTCCTTATGAATTCCTGATCATGCAAATCGTGGCCGGCATGATCGTTATGTTTAGTCTGCGGGACCTCACAGAGCGTTCCGATCTGATCCGGTGCGCGATCTACATTTTCCTGTCATACACTATTTGCTATCTGAGTATTACTGTTTTCACAGAGGCAGATATGAATAAAATTAACTGGATGATGCTTCTCTACTTTGGTATTAACTTCATTTTATTGATGTTTACCTACATCCTGGTGTATATGCTGGAAAAAGCATTCAGCTACGTATCCAGTATTACCCTCATCGAATTGTCCAACATTAATACCCCGTTGCTGAAGAAACTATCCGAAGTCGCTCCCGGTACATTCCAGCACTCCATGCAGGTTTCGATCTTAGCATATGACGCAGCCGTTAAGATCGGGGCGAATGCACAGCTTGCACGTACAGGAGCTCTGTTCCATGATATAGGAAAAATGAGTAACCCTGTTTTCTTTACGGAGAACCAGAAAAGTGTAAATCCACATGACCAGTTGGCATTAGATGAAAGTGCCCAGATCATCATCGACCATGTCAATGAAGGGGTGAAACTGGCAGAGAAAGCCAAATTGCCCAAACAGATCATTAATTTTATCCGGACCCACCACGGCTCGGGAAAAACCAAATATTTCTACAATACCTGGAAAAATCAGCATCCGGGTATGGAGATTGATGACAAAAAATTCACCTATCCGGGTCCGAACCCATTCTCTAAAGAGACAGCGATATTGATGATGGCAGATGCAGTGGAAGCTGCCTCCCGCAGCCTGAAAGAACATACGGAAGAAAGTATCCGTGCGCTGGTAAATGGAATCATTGATTCACAGATCGGAGACGGCTTAATGAAAAATACCCCTTTGACCTACCGGGATGTAGAAAAGATCAAAGAGGTATTTATCGAACGGTTAAAAATCATGTATCACACCCGGATCAGTTATCCGGAACTGAAGAAATAGTATCCAGTAAACCCTGGCAGGCATCTTCCAGCAGATCTAATACCAGTTCAAAACCAGCAGCTCCTCCATAATAAGGATCAGGCACATGATCATGTAACTTGCTATGGAGAAAATCGGTCATTTTATGGATTTTAGCGACGGATTCCAGATCCGGTGCTTTCCTTTTCAGGTCATCTATATTCCGGTCATCCATTCCGATAAGCATATCAAAATCATAGAAATCCGAGGTCTTCACAGGACGTGACCGGGAATCCAGCACATATCCCCGCCGGGCCCCATGCGTCCGCATCCGGGAATCAGGTAATTCTCCCTCATGGTAACCTAAGATCCCCGCCGAATCAATTTCAATCAAATGTTCAAGACCCGCGTCTTTCACGACTTTCTTCATGATCGCCTCCGCAGAGGGAGAACGGCAAATATTGCCCAAACAAACAAATAACAAACGAATTTTCTCCTGTTTCATAAAACAAATATAGTGAATGAATCCTGTTATTCAGACAGGATCTACATCATAATGAATGATCAGTTGTTTAAAAGAAGAATGTTCCTGCATTTCAACAGCAATATCTTCCAGTATTTTCCGGACAGGGGCAATAGGCGCTGCCACTTCAAGCTTCATGACGATTTTACGGATATGAAGGGTCTGAATACGATTGACCGGAGGAGTGACCGGGCCCAATACCCGCTCTCCTAATTTTCCCCTTAACTTCTCAGCATATAGCTGGGACAACTTAGTTAATGTATCCTCATTCCGGCTTCGTATCACCAACACAATCAACCGGTAATAAGGAGGATAACGGAATAGTCTCCGTTCAGTCAACTGAACATCTGCCATCTCCTTATAGTTCTGTTCTTTTACCATCCGGATAAGAGGATGATCGGGTTGGGAAGTTTGCAGAATAACCGTCCCCCGGCGATCCCGCCTACCCGCTCTGCCACTGACCTGTACCATTAACTGGTAAGCCCGTTCATGTGCCCGGAAGTCCGGAAAGTTCATTAAAGAATCCGCGTTCAGGATCCCCACGACACCCACTTTTCCAAAATCAAGCCCCTTGGATAACATCTGAGTCCCGATCAGAATATGGGTTCTCCCTTTTTCAAAATCAGCAATAATACGCTCATAAGCCGTACGGGTACGTACTGAATCCATATCCATACGATCCACCTTAGCAGCCGGAAACAGCAGGGAGACCTCCTCCTCTACCTTCTCCGTACCAAAACCAAGCATTTTCATCTCTTTACTTTGACACTCCGGACAATCAGGTGGTAGCTGATAGGTATAACCACAATAGTGGCATACCAAATGGTGGTGATATTTATGATAAGTCAGACTGACATCGCAATTAATACAATGAGGAACCCAACCACACTCTTTACACTCAATAACAGGAGCAAACCCCCGGCGGTTCTGGAACAGGATCACCTGTTCTCCTTTATCCAAAGCCATATTCATTTTTTGGATCAACAGAGGAGAAAAAAGAGTCTCTTTCATGATCTTTTTCCGTTTCAACTCTTTTATATCCACCGGAATGATCTCCGGTAAGAGGCAATCCCCGAAACGGGTTGTCAATTCCACTAATCCGTATTTTCCGGTTAAGGCATTATAATAGGAATCCAAAGAAGGGGTAGCAGAACCTAACAGGGTTTTACCACCATGCATATTCGCCAATACGATGGCAGCATTACGGGCATGATACCGGGGAGCCGGATCCTGCTGCTTATACGTATTCTCATGTTCTTCATCCACAATAATTAATCCCAGATTCCGGAAAGGCAGGAAAAGAGAAGAACGGACTCCTAATATCAACATAGGTTCACTGGCATGCAGGATCTTGTTCCAGATCTCCACCCGTTCATTATCTGAAAAACGGGAGTGATAAACCAACAGCCTGTCACCAAAAACTTTAGCCAGCCTCTCTGTGATTTGAGTAGTAACCGCAATTTCCGGCAACAGATATAAGACCTGTTTTCCTTCACGCAGGGCATCCTGAATCAGATGGGTATACACTTCCGTTTTACCACTGGAAGTAACTCCCTGCAACAAACAAACCTCTTTTGTTTTGAAAGTTTCATGAATCTCCTCATAAGCTTTCTCCTGAGCAGGGCTTAACGGACTTAATTCATTCAACCGGCAAACCGGAACCTGTAGACGTCCGATCTCCCGGTCATAGGTTTCCAGAATACCGCGCCGGACCAGACCATCCAAAACAACGCTACTATATCCACTTTTTTCTAATAATTCTTTTTTGGAAACCTCCTGCACAAAAGCCGGATTCAAAGAATGACTCAGATCCAGAAAACAAACCAATAATAACTCCTGCTTTTTAGCTCTTTTCAAATCAGCAAATACAGCCTGTAGTTTCTCCTCATCCCGGTATGGATCCGCTAAACGAATAAACGTCTGTGTTTTAGGAGCGAATCCACGCCGGATCTCTTCACTCACCTCCACAGCTCCATAATTCATCAAAGCAGCTACCACAGAGACTACATTTCTCAATCCGGTCTTCTTCTCCAGTTCCGCCACAGTCATCTTCTGTTTTCCGGCAAAAGCATCCAGGACAGCCTGTTCAGACGGACGCAAATAAGTATCCGCTTCATATTCCTGCTGGAGCGAAACAATCGTTTCACTTTCCAGTTTCAATCCGGAAGGAAGAGCAGCCTTATAGACATCCCCCAACTTACATAAATAATAAGAAGAGATCCACTCCCAGAACCGCAGTTGAGGACGTCTCAGAATAGGCGTAGGATCCAGCAGGGCATAAATTTCTTTCGTTTCATAAGCAGGATCCGGTTCACGGTCATGGACAGCCATGACAATAGCAGTATAATATCTTTTTTTACCAAAATGCACGATCACACGGCAACCCGAAGTGACAGCGGCTTCCAATTCCACAGGAATACGATAGGTATAACTATTTTCCAACGGCAAAGGAAGTATGACATCAGCATATTTCATCCACTCTTAATTTATCTAACAAAAATAGTAAAAAGAGAGTGTCTTAAAAGTCAAGAAATTGAAAAAGATATGATTTATAAATAACGGACATGAATGTCCGGAAGATTCGGAAATACCCCCGCCAGGGCTATTTCCAATACAACTCAAAACAGATAGGCTACACTTAAATTCCAATTGCGGGTTTGTGCATAACTTTTCCGGCCGCTGCTCCTTTTCACCTCATAACTATCGATCAGGCCATGATCATATCCC
Source organism: Tannerellaceae bacterium (assembly GCA_021201865.1). Classification (GTDB taxonomy): domain Bacteria; phylum Bacteroidota; class Bacteroidia; order Bacteroidales; family Tannerellaceae; genus UBA4116. Next base: position 19,165 of record JAJQEE010000059.1, read on the forward strand.
ACGCCAAACTGGAAATGGTTAAGAAGTAATATACCCACTCCTGCCTGTAGTCCAAAGTCCTTATCTTTAGCCGTTGCCCGGGGACTTCCGGTTGTCGAGATCTTATCCCATTGCTTTTCTCCGACACTGAATGAAACATACGGACCCGCTTTCAGAAACAGATCTCCAAACAGAAATGGATATCTCCACTTAAAACTCAGCGGAATATCTATATAATTCGTGGTATATTTTTTAGAATGATAAGAGATCCCTTTCAGCGAATATAAAGTAGAAAGTTCCACCCCTATATGCTTCCGCCGGGACATCCATTCAGAAGTTAATCCCAGACTATATCCGGGCAACACATCAGGAGAAACAAGATCCTGATTAAAATGAAGAGTCGATAGATTCATGCCGGCTTTGATACCATACCGGAACTGCGCCTGCAAAGGGACAGAGATCAGAAAGAGCCCAGCCCAGAAGAAAAATACTATTTTTAATCGCATATGTATAGCTCTTTGTAAGTTTATACAAATAAACCAACTGGAATGAGACTATACAAAAAACATCTTTGAAACAGGATTTCTAAAAGATGAAAGCACAGGATTGATCCGTCAACCTTTTTTATTTAGTAAAAAGGAGACATAAAAAAAACGAACTTACCCCCGGAATCTAATCCGGTCATAAATTCGTTCTTATATCTTCTTTATATGTTCCTGTTAGAATAGGATGGCAGCGGTAAGAGACCAGGTACGATTTTTTCCTTGTCCACCTTCCCCGACAAATTCAGACTCAAAACTATCTGTCAGGTCAAAACCATAATTAAATCCCACCTGTAGATGTTTGATCACCTCTACCCCTGCTCCAAGATTCAATCCGGTGTTAAAGTTTTTAGCTTTTACATCTGTTTTGATTGAAGAAGGCACTTCCCATACTTTATCTCCTGCTATACGAAAAGCGAAGTAAGGTCCGGCATTCACATAGCCTTTCAGAATCGGCAAACCAAATTTCCACTTCAGATTTAAAGGAATATCCAGATAATCCGCATTGAAACTCTCCGACCGTACCGGCCCGTCATATTCCATTCCTTTCTGGGAATAGAGGATCGCAACATCCATTCCTAAACCAGTATAAGGCGCCATGATTTCCATCATAGGACCGATATGGAATCCTGTCACATTACTTCCTTTGATCACATCTTCATTGAAATGTACTTTAGAGATATTCACTCCTCCTTTTACCCCAAAACGGATCTGTGCATTAGCAGAAACGGTTATCATAGCCATACAGGCAATCAGTATTACTCCTGCGATCTTTTTCATATTATTTCTGTTTTTTAAATAACGAGTACGGGACAAATATACATCAAAAAAGAGAGATTGTTTCACTTATCCATAGTAAAACGAACATTCGAAAGAAAAAGTTCGTACCCTATATGACATTCCTGTTAAAATCAGAAGAAAATAAAACCAGGCCTGTTTTTGATCCGTAAACTGCCTTATCTTTGTTCAGAAAACAATCACTTTATTTCATATCCTTATGATGATCCAGCAAAAAAACAGTTCTATCCTTAGCTCTTTTTCTTTCGTTTCTATTCTCCGGATGTTCAGTAAAAAATCCGGACGTAAAAGAAATAAAAATCGCTTTTATTTCAGATGTTCATCTACAGGATATAGTTGATCATCCCATACTGGTCAGAACGATGCAGTCACAGGTTACCTCCACCCGTTTATTTAATGAAAACTACTTTGCCCTCCTGGCGGCCCTGGAGGATGTAGTCAGCAAAGATATAAAACTGGTGGTTTTCCCGGGAGACCTGACTGATGACGGACAGGTGGTTAACCAGCTTGCCGTCCGGAAAATTCTGAATGAATATTCCACCCGGCACGGACTCCGTTTTTTACCATTCCCGGAAACCATGATCCCTCCCGTCCCTATGACAGAGAAAACACTAACCGGAACTTTCTCACAGAGACCGGAGCCACCCGGACCATTCATAGCTCTCCGGCACTCCTCTCCGCTACAGAGTCTATTCATCTGGAGGAACTTCAAGGAGCAGGATATGAAAAGATGGTGGCCTGTTATGCGGACTTTGGGTATTATCCCCGGGAAGAAGACCGGTACTGGGAAACTCCGTTTACGGATTACACCTATGAAGATTACTCTCCTGAAAAAGCGCTTCAGGCAGCGGATATCCATGCACGTAGTTACCTGTTGGCAGACACAATCCCTCCCCTGTTTGACGTTAGCTATCTGGTGGAACCAGTAGAAGGATTATGGCTTTTAGCGATTGACGCCAATGTATACTTTCCACAACCATCACCCGGACAACCAAAGGAAATGCAATTCAGTGGAACAGAATCCCGGTATAACCGTATCTTTGAAAATAAAACACATCTTCTGCCATGGATCACCCACGTGAGAGAAGAGGCACACAAACACAACAAAACCCTGATCACATTCAGCCACTACCCTCTCACAGACTTTAATAAAAACACCTCCACTGAAATAAAAGAACTGTTCCGGGAAACTGCTTTCGATTTCCATCGACTGCCGGCTGAAAAAATCACCCGGACATTCGCGGAAATAGGCATACGGATACACTTTGCAGGTCATATGCATGTAAACGATACGGAGACCTATTTGAATGAAGACGGTACGGGGTTGGTCAACATACAGGTTCCTTCCCTCGCAACCTATATACCCGGTTATAAAATACTAACCTTAAAGAATCAGGAACTGGCAGAAGTGGAAACAGTTACCATCGAAGAAGTACCCGGTTTTAACAGCCTTTTCCCTCTCTATGAAAAAGAATACCAGTATCGTCTGCAAACAGACCCCGCCCATATATGGGATAAAGAGATCCTTCAGACCAGCAATTACAAAGATTTTTGCACCCTCCATTTCAAAGAGTTAGTCCGCTTACGTTTCATACCTCAGGATCTTCCCTCCATTGCAAAGGATAGTCTCCTCGAAGTCTCCGGAAAAGACCTGTACACTAAAATGGCCCAAACAGGTCCGGTAGATCCTTTTTCCGCATGGACCGGATTTGACCTGATCCATGATCTGTACCGGTTGAAATATGGAGATCAACAGGTAATCAAACAGATTGGAGAAAAACAGTTGAATGAGTACCAGGCATTATTTGAAGTATCCGGTAAAAATCCCCAATCCTCCGAAGTTGCCTCTTTCTTATCCGGCCTTGCTGTCATATTCCATAAATTAATGGACGGAGTAACGCCTGAACCGGTACGAATAGATCTGAAAAACGGAAAGATACTGCCGCGATAGGCCAAAAAAAGAAAGCATAAATTTCATACGGAGCTCATCCCGTATGAATATTCATGCTTCTTTACTCTAATTATTATGGCAAAATAATTAAATACATCTCCTTCCGGAAAACGATCTTTCCCCATAAATGAAGGGAATATAAGTTATCCTTTTTTAGAAAGAACAACGATATCCTCCCCATTCGGATGGGTATAGGAATAAAGAATTCTAATACGAATCAAATGGACTCATTCGATAAATAGTAAATACTCTAAACCACGAAAGTTTTACCTGTAACATTCTGGCAGGTTTTCTGACTCGTCCTGTTTTACACGCCTTCCCGGAAATGAATTCCAGTGGCTTAGATGTGTGTAAAAATTGTCCCGGACTCACAGCAGCGGGTACTGCTCAGGATTTTCACCTGATTCCCTTTTCAGCGAACTCCCCGGATGGAGAATTCACCACCAAAACTACGGCAAAGTTATAAAAGTAAATGTAAAACCATTCATTTCCTTTCTTTTTTATCAACCCTCTCTTTTATTTTTATATAGCGACCGGATAAATTACCATACATATGGTATTTCACAGACAAAGAGGAGCCTCTATTTTTGTCTCATGAAAATACAGACAATACAATCACCTATGAACTTTATATATTTCTCTCCCCATTTTCCTAAAAACTCCACGGAATTCTGTTTCCATCTAAAAGAAGCCGGAGCAAATGTGTTAGGGATTGGAGATGCAACATATGATTCGCTGGAGGAAAGATTAAAAGAATCCCTGACAGAATACTACCGGGTAAACGACCTGGAAGATTATGCGGAAATACTAAAAGCAGTGGGTTATTTTACCCACCAGTATGGGAAAATAGACCGGTTTGAGTCATTAAATGAATATTGGCTCGAACTGGAAGCAAAAATAAGGACCGACTTCAATATTGAAGGAACCAAAATTGATTTCATTGGAAACCTGAAACAAAAATCAAAAATGAAGTCCTTCTTTCATAAAAGTAAAGTACAAACGATCCGGTGTCAACCTTACCGGGATAAAGAGAGTGCGCTGCAATTTATTGAAGAAGTAGGCTATCCGGTAGTAATCAAACCGGATTCCGGTTCAGGAGCAAGTTTCACTTATAAAGTACATAATGAAAACGAATTAGAGGTTATCCTGTCCAGCCACTCTCCGGACAGCATTCCTTTTATTCTGGAAGAATTTATTGATGGCATTATCCTTACCTATGATGGTCTGATCGACAAGAATGGGAACGTTGTTTTTGAAAATAGCCACCGCTTTGAACAGAGTATCATGAAGGTGGTTAATACGAATGACAATTTATATTACATTTGTTTACCGGAAGTCCCGGAGAAAGTACGGAAAGCCGGACGCAGTATTCTGAAAGCATTCCGGGTCCGGGAAATATTTTTCCATATCGAACTATTTGAGCGGAAAAAGGATAGGCAAATCATAGCACTCGAAGTGAATATGCGTCCACCCGGTGCCTGGATGACCGATGCGATTAACTATACCTATGACACCAATATCTACCGGAAGTGGGCGGAAATGGTAGTGGGTACACCCATCGAAAAACAGCCTGAAGGTAAATACTTTACCGGATATGCCTCCCGGAAGGATCATAAATCCTACGTTTATTCACACCAGGAAATAATAGATACCTATGGAGAGCGTATTTTATATTTCAATAGTATAGAAAAGGTATTTAGCAGGGCCATGGGAAACTTTGCTTATCAGTTCAGAACAGAAACATATGAAGAAGTAAAATCAATGATCAATTATATACAACTTACACATAACTCACATGCAAATTAATTACCATAATGAATATAGTCACAGGCTGGGGAGAAATATGGAATATAAAGTATACGGACATGCCGGAAAGCCCATCCTTGTTTTCCCCACCTCTAACGGAAGGTTTTACCAATATGAAGATTCCGGCATGATCCAGGCACTTTCCCACTGGATCCGGGAAGGGAAAATACAGGTATGGACAGTAGACGGGATAGACTGGGAAACTTATTTCTCAGATTCCTGGGACAAGTTACAACGCATCCGGCAGCATGAAAATTATTTTGCCTATATCCATGAAGAGATCATTCCCTCTATTTTAGAGAAAAGCAAAAGTAATAATGGCGGTCATAACCAACAGTTAGTTGTTACCGGCTGCTCTATGGGAGCTTTCCATTCTTCCAATTTCTTTTTCCGGCACCCCTGGCATATCGACACCGTCATTGCCCTAAGTGGAGTCTATTCCACGGATTATTTCTTCGGAGAATATAAACCCACAGATATCTACCTGAATTCACCGGTGGATTACCTGAGAAATAACCACGATGAATCCTATCTGGACAGGTTCAGGAAAGCAAACCTGATCTTTTGTTGTGGAAGAGGAGCTTATGAAGAGTTGATGTTAAAAGATACCCGGGAATTACAACAGGTACTGAAAACGAAAGAGATTCCCGCCTGGTTCGATTATTGGGGTACTGTTCCATCCATGACTGGGGATGGTGGCAGCAACAGATTGTCTACTACTTCAATCATATCCTGCATTGAAAAAAAGGAAAAATAAACCACACATAAAAAAAGCGTAACCTGACAGGCTACGCTTTTTTATATATAGGTTGATCCGGTATTTATTCACCCAATAAAATCTCAAGGATCTGAATGGCTGCTTTCGCTACGGAAGTACCAGGGCCAAAAATAGCAGCTACCCCTGCTTTATACAGGAAGTCATAGTCCTGTGCAGGAATTACACCACCCGCGATCACAATGATATCCGGACGGCCTAACTTTGCCAGTTCTTCGATCACCTGCGGAACCAATGTTTTGTGTCCGGCAGCCAGCGAAGAAACACCCATTACATGTACGTCATTCTCAACAGCCTGACGAGCCGCTTCAGCCGGTGTCTGGAACAGAGGTCCCATGTCCACGTCGAAACCACAGTCAGCATAGCCTGTAGCCACTACTTTGGCACCACGGTCGTGACCGTCCTGACCCATCTTAGCGATCATAATACGAGGTTGACGACCTTCCTGTTTAGCAAATTTCTCTGCTAATTCACTGGCTTTCGCAAAGTCAGCATCTTTTCCTGTTTCTGATGAATACACGCCTGATATAGTTCTGATGATTGCTTTATAACGACCTGCTACTGCTTCACAGGCATCTGATATTTCCCCTAAGGTAGCACGTAAACCGGCTGCTTTTACGGCCAGTTCCAACAAGTTACCCTGTTTTGTGCGGGCACATTCGGTAATTTCGGCCAATACCTGTTTAACAGCTTCATTATCACGCTTGCTGCGTAAGTCTTCCAGACGTTCGATCTGTTCCAGACGAACAGCCGTATTATCAATTTCAAGGATATCGATCGGATCTTCTTTTTCCAGACGGTATTTATTCACACCTACGATGGTCTGGATACCAGAGTCAATACGGGCCTGTGTACGGGCAGCCGCTTCTTCAATACGCATCTTTGGAAGACCTGTTTCAATTGCTTTGGCCATACCACCCATGCTTTCGATCTCCTGTATCAACGCCCAGCCTTTTTCTACCAGCTCCTGAGTCAGAGATTCTACATAGTAAGAACCGGCCCATGGGTCAATCTCTTTACAGATCTGAGTCTCCTCCTGGATATAGATCTGTGTATTACGTGCAATACGGGCAGAGAAGTCAGTTGGAAGTGCGATTGCTTCATCCAGTGCGTTTGTATGCAAAGATTGAGTATGTCCTAAGGCAGCAGCCATCGCTTCGATACAGGTACGTCCCACATTGTTGAAAGGATCCTGTTCGGTCAGTGACCAGCCTGAAGTCTGGCTATGGGTACGAAGTGCTAATGATTTCGGATTTTTAGCACCGAAGCTTTTCACGATCTTCGCCCACAACATACGTGCCGCGCGCATTTTGGCAATCTCCATAAAGTGATTCATACCGATCGCCCAGAAGAAAGATAAACGAGGAGCAAACGCATCCACATCAATCCCGGCATTGATCCCGGCACGAAGATATTCCATCCCATCACACAAGGTATAAGCCATTTCAATATCTGCTGTTGCACCAGCTTCCTGCATGTGGTAACCGGAGATAGAGATAGAGTTGAACTTAGGCATTTTCTGTGAAGTATATTCAAAGATATCAGCGATGATCTTCATAGAGAATTCCGGTGGATAGATATAAGTGTTACGCACCATAAATTCTTTCAGGATATCATTCTGGATCGTACCAGCCATCTCTTCTAATTTGGCACCTTGTTCCAGACCAGCATTGATGTAGAAAGCCAGGACAGGAAGAACCGCACCGTTCATAGTCATGGAAACTGACATCTTGTTCAAAGGAATACCATCGAACAATACTTTCATGTTTTCCAGGGAACAGATAGAAACTCCGGCTTTACCCACGTCACCTACTACACGTTCATGATCCGCATCATATCCACGGTGTGTAGCCAGGTCAAAAGCAACAGACAGACCTTTCTGTCCGGAAGCCAGGTTACGACGGTAGAATGCATTGGATTCTTCAGCAGTAGAGAATCCGGCATACTGACGGATGGTCCATGGACGCATCGCATACATACCACTATACGGACCCCGTAAGAAAGGAGGTAAACCGGAAGCATAGTTCAGGTGCTCCATACCTTCCAGGTCTTCTTTGGTATAAACTGGTTTTACCGCGATCAGTTCAGGGGTTTTCCAGTTTGCTTCAATGCCGTTGGCCTTTGACCATTCAGCAGCACATGTAGCTGCAAATCCGGCATTCTTTATATCTATATTTTTAAAATTCGGTCTCATGATTTTTTCTTTAAGCGATTCCTAATTTAGCGTTGAACGATTTCAATGTTTCCAGCACGTTGCTCTTCACATTGATAAACTGGTCAATACCCTGAGCTTTCAGTTCATCTGCACAGGCAGGAGCACCGGCAACAACAAATTCAGCTTTTCCAGCCAGCGCTTTGTAAGCAGCCGGAGCATAGTCCGCATATTCGTCATCGCTTGAGCAAAGAACCACAATGTCAGCACCGGCATTCATAGCTGCTTCCACACCAGCTTCCACAGTTTCAAAACCTAAGTTATCAATTACCTGATAACCGGCACAGGCGAAGAAGTTGCTGGAGAACTGAGAACGGGCCAGACGCATCGCCAGATTACCGATTGTCAGCATGAATACTTTAGGAGTCTTTCCGCTCTTTTCAGTAGCCAGACGCAATGCTTCAAATTCAGAAGCTCCACGGGAGAAGTCCAAAGC
>JAJQEE010000059.1:27673-105004 GCA_021201865.1 Tannerellaceae bacterium
GTCCAAAGCCGGAGTAGTCGGTTCACAACCGCATCCGCACTGACACCAGTCAATTTTGATCTTGTCAGCGGCTACTTCTGTGAAGTTAGGGAACTGGTTGGTTCCTAATAACGTTTCACGACGGGTAGCAATTGCTTTCTTACGGGCAGCAGAAGAAGCGTTCACGGCTTGCTGCACATCCCCACTCTTCACCGCTGCATAGAATCCACCTTTGTCTTCCACTTCAAGGAACAGGTTCCAGGCTACATCTGCCAGTGAGTTAGTCAGGACTTCAATATAATAAGAACCGGCAGAAGGATCTACCACTTTATCAAAGTGGCACTCTTCTTTCAGTAATAACTGTTGGTTACGCGCGATACGTTCTGAAAACTCATCCGGAGTTTCATAAGCCGCGTCGAACGGAGTGACCGTAATAGAATCTACACCCGCAATAGCAGCAGACATCGCTTCCGTCTGTGTACGAAGCAAATTCACATGCGCATCATAAATAGTCATGTTCCATGCAGAAGTTTCTGCCTGGGCAACCATTTTAGAAGCACAAGGGCATTCGGTTCCGTAAGCAGCTACAATTTCCGCCCATAACCAGCGGGCAGCACGGAACTTCGCAATTTCCATAAAGTAATTGGCACTAATACCAAAGTTGAATTTGATCTTTGTCGCTACCTCTTCCACAGAGAAACCAGCTTCCGACAATTTAGCAATCAATTCATTCCCCCATGCCAACGCATACCCCAGTTCCTGGGAAATATAAGAACCTGCATCACTTAGGTTGCAGGCATTCACAGCCAATACTTTGTAACCGGGAAGAGCCTGACCTGCTTTGAGCACAGCAGAAGCCTGTTCTACCCAGTTGTCCATTTCAACCCCTTTTATCAAAGGTTTCTTGAAAGGATTATAATTTACAGAACCTACACACTTCTCAAGGTCTGCACCGGCATTCTTCAAATAATCCGCCAGGATACCGATCAGTTCTACAGCCTTACAATTGCAACTCTTAAAGTTAAGTTCTACTGATTCAGGACAAATCCCATTCAATAAAGCAGCAATGTTTTGTGGGTTAACGTCATCCCCTTTGAAGTGAAATCCAAGAGAGGTAACCCCTTTCTCCAATAAGGTCAGTGCCTTTTCATTAGCAGCCTGAAAGTCTGTTACATCAATGTTCTGGCGTACTTTCCAATCGTTGTCCTTTTTCGTTCCGCGAACATACGGGAACTCACCGGGAAGAGACTCTGTGGTTTTCAAGCCTTCGATGTCTTCCGAACGATAGAAAGGATTTACATTAAATCCTTCGCCTGTCTTCCAGACAAGCTTTTTCTCAAACGGCGCGCCTTTCAGGTCAGCCGTGATCTTCGCCATCCATTCTTCCGTAGAAACAGGAGCGAATTCAGAGAAAAGTTTTTCTTTTAATTCTGCCATAATATTAGTTGTTTATAATACTGGTATTAGTAATAGCTTTCGTTATGATATATAGTTCAATTACAGGGGGCAAAGGTAGAAAATAATTAACAATTGACAATTGAGAAGTGACTTTTATTAGAAGGTGATTTACACTTTGTCACAGGAAACCGGATAATCGACTAACCCGTAAGGATTTGTTCCTCTAAAATAAGCATCCATCCCCCTTCTATGCGGATTATTTTTAGTTATAGATGCCTATTATTTCATTTACGCATACATCGACAAAGGGAAACAGGTAGAATTCCGGATTTTAGACTATCTTTATTAAACAATACCTCTATATTTAATTTTATAACAACATGGCACAACCCTGGGAACGAATAATCATTCAAACAGATCAAGGAGAAGAAAAAACAGCGATCGCTCCTCTTGTTCTTTCTGCCAGCCGGGCTACCGATATCCCGGCCTTTTATACGCGTTGGTTCATGAACCGGTTGAAAAAGGGCTACATCAAATGGGAAAACCGATTCAACCCCAGTGCTCCGGTTTATATATCCCTTGAGAAAGTAAGGGTCATTGTTTTCTGGTCCAAAAATCCACTTCCTCTGTTGAAAGAGTTACCGGAACTTGAAAGACGAAATATCCACTTCCATTTCCAGTATACACTCAATAATTATGAAAAAGAAAGATTCGAGCCAAACCTACCCTCTCTATCCCAGCGAATAGAAACATTTAAAAAGTTATCTTCCACGATTGGGAAGGAGAAAGTGATCTGGAGATTTGACCCGTTACTGCTGACGGAGAAGCTGACAATCGATGTATTAACAGACAGGATCCGGCAGTTAGGAGATGAACTGATCCCCTATACGGATAAGTTAGTGATTAGTTTTGCCGACATACTTACCTACCGGAACGTGGCGGGCAATATGATCCGGAATAACTCCTGTTTTACAAAAGAGAATATTCATCAATCCGAATTTACAGACAAAGAAAAACAAATAGTGGCCAGGAGATTAGGTGAATTACGTACCGGGTGGAAAAAGATCAATCCGGCCTTTGAAATAGGTACCTGCGCAGAGCATATTCCGCTGGAAGAATATGGGATCATCCATAATAAATGCATAGATGACGAACTGATGATCCGGTTGTTTCCGGAAGATAAAGAGTTAATGGATTTCTTAGGTTACCAGCCGGGACTTTTTGATAGAGAGGAGAGCCGTAGAGAACAGGAAAAAAAGAAACTCAAAGATAAGAACCAACGCCGGCTATGTGGTTGCATTTTCAGTAAAGATATTGGTTCTTACAATACCTGTGCTCATCATTGTATCTATTGCTATGCCAACACAAGCCGGAAAGTAGTGGAGAAAAACAGGGAAAGACTGGATCCTGAAACGGATTCACTGCTGCCTCCTACACAAAAATCATTCTGATTTCTTATTGCGTAAGTCATCTGCAATCTCCTGATGTTTCTCTGACAGTTCTTCCTCTCCCACATGCAGGTAGGCTGTTGCGAGATATTCATGGGCTGCGGCATGTGCGGGTTTGATCGTGATTGCTTTCAGAAAATCATTGACTGCCTCTTCATACTGCTTCAGGTAAAGATGACATTTTCCCCTATTGTAGCGGGCTTTAAAGGAAAGGGGACTTAAACGGACCGCTTCATTCAGGCAAACCTGTGCGTCATAATGATCTCCTGTATCCAATAGGGTCACTCCTTTCCGGACCCAGGCATCCACAAAGGAAGGATCTAATTTCAGGGCTTTATTAAAATTCCGGATCGCGGCATTCGGATCTTTTGCCTTCGTGATACATTCATTTCCCATCAGATAATATTCCCGGGCATATTCTCTCTGGACCTCCTGCTGTAAATAAAGTTCCTCTTTCAACTTCCGGACTTCCGCTTCCAGACTATTGAGACGGTTGAGTTTGAAGCTCAATAACCGCCGGGTCAACGGATTCTCTAATTCATTCCGTTTACTGATGGCTGCCGAAAAACTCTCTACAGCCTCCCGCATTTCACCTCTGTTAAACCGGACCGCAGCTTTGGCATACAAAAGTTCAGCTTCACTTTCCCGGAAACTTTTTTCGATCAGTTCTTTATTGTTGAAGATCTGGCTGAACGCTACGATCTCTTTCCGTACAAAAATATCCCGGGAAGAGATCCTGCTTTTCAGCACAAGCCCTTCGAGCGTAGTACAACGGCTCAAAGCGACGTAGGTCTGTCCTCCGGCAAACACACCACCGGTCAGATCCACCACTGCCCGGCTGAAAGTAAGACCCTGGCTTTTATGAATGGTAATAGCCCAGGCTAAACGGATCGGTAACTGTTGAAAAGTTCCGACAATCTCCTCTTCGATCCGCTTCTCTTTCTCATTATACTTATATTTATAATTCCGCCAGGAAGTCTGTTCCACCAGATATTCCTTCCCGTTCTCCAACAAAACATACACATGTCCATCCTCATCAATTCCGGACACCATACCAATGGTGCCATTTACCCAACGACGGTCCGGATCATTATCTATGAAGATCACCTGTGCCTGTTCTTTGATAGACAGGTTCAATTGAGTAGGGAGAGAGGATTCCGGAAAATCCCCTTCGATCAGTCCGGCGGAAATAAACTCCTCACCCGGCAATTCCGCCAGTTTCTTTTCATTAATATAATCTACCTGGTCCCGGCGGGTAGCCAGTGTAATATACATATCCTCATTCTTCGGATTGAATGTAGGAAAATAACGGGCATTAAGCGTATCCAGTTCCTGCTTTCCGGCGGTATTACTGCGTATCCTATCGAGCACATGGATAAAAACCGGATCCGTCTGGCGATAGGCCTTCTGGAGTTCAATAGGCATCAGATTGATCTCACTGAACACCCGGGCTGAAAAAAAGAAGGGACTCCGGTAGAATAGGCTCAGGATCTCTTTCTGGTCAGAGGGTACGACCGGTTCGAGCTGATATACATCTCCGACAAATAATAGTTGCTTGCCTCCAAAAGGTAAACGCATATTACCGGAATATACCCGCAGAATGCGGTCCACACAATCAATAACATCTGCCCGGACCATCGAGATCTCATCAATAATAATCAGCTCGACCTCCGATATGAGTTTGCGGTGTTGTTTGCGGTATTTGAAAAAATCAAAGATCCGTCCATCCTTCAGACTCAGATCCGGATCATCCGGCAACATCGGACGAAAAGGAAGTTTAAAGAAAGAATGTAAAGTCACTCCTTCCGCATTAATAGCAGCAATACCTGTAGGAGCCAGCACCATATGCTTCTTTTTCGTATGCGCACAGATATATTTTAAAAAGGTGGATTTCCCGGTCCCTGCTTTTCCGGTAAGGAAAACAGACTGGCGGGTGTGAGTGATCAGTTGAAGGGCATCCTGAAACTCATGATTGTTGGTATCTAACTGAAATTCCAACGGAGTAAAAATTAACGGCTAATGAATAACCAGGCGTCTTTATATTTTTCATGCATGCGAACCTGTTCCAAATATTGTTCCGCCTCTTCCCGGTTCACGAACCTGTCTGCATACACACGGACCTTTCCATCCCGGGTGATCTTGTTTACGCCTGTACAAACCGAGCGGTTTACTTCTGAAATAAAATCGTCCGCCTGTTTATCCGTCACAAAACTACCGATCACAATATGATACATCTTTCTGTTTTTCACCGGAGCTTCCGGAGCCGGGGCCTGCTGTGTAACAGCAGTCACCTCCTCTTTTACCACCATCACTTCCACCACAGGTTCCGAGAAGACCTCTTCGAGCGAAGAGACGGAAGCAACGATCATTTCCGTAGGAATAAAGCTGGCTGTATAAGCCGATTTATTGACATCCCTCACCGGAGTGGAAACAAGCAGGAACATGGCGATAGCAGCCGCGGAAGCAGTGAATGTCCGCACCAGAGTACGGCTGACAGGAATATAGATCGTATCTTTCGACGGTTTCTTTTCCTGAGTCAGAAGCGTTACTTCTTCACGCTGCAGGGCGGCTAAGGTTCTGAAATGAAAAGCAGGTAAACCATATGCCTCGGGAGTAAATTCCGGAGAATCTTCCGGCAGAAAATCCAGATGTCCTTCTGCTCCCACCCGGAACTGTCCGATCTCATTTAGAGTCAGCGATCCATGCATGGATAATGCATGTCTCAACTGAAGAACATCCTCTTCCACCATCCGGGAAGCCTTCCGGTAATCCACCTGGAAATGCCTCATATATGACTCAGCAAGCAGCCCATCCGTATGTTGCAGGTTCTCATTAAACAACAACTCCTTCCGCATCGGAGAGAATAGCTGTTTTTCCGCATCATAGGTGGCGGGAGAGGCCTGAAGAACGAAACCTCCAAAACCCGGAATGATCACGCAATCATGCACTTGCAACAAAGCTTTAATATGGGATACAATTCTAAGCATACAGCAAAGATAAAGTTTCTTCCTAAATCACCCAAAAGAAAAATGAACGGAATTTTTAAATTCAATAGTAAAACAACAAATAAAACGGTATAGTTCAAAGATAAAAAGAGGTAAAATGACAGATTCTCAGAAGAAAATATACCTTTGTAACGTTAAACTATAAATCTATGGCCAATCAATTAAAACCGGAAACACTGTGTGTACAGGCGGGATGGAATCCCGGCAAAGGAGAACCACGTGTACTGCCTATTTATCAGAGTACTACTTTTAAGTATGAAACCAGCGAACAGATGGCAAAGCTATTTGATCTGGAAGAAAGCGGATATTTCTACACCCGTCTGCAAAATCCGACAAACGATGCGGTTGCCGCAAAGATCACAGCCCTCGAAGGAGGAGTTGCAGGCATGCTGACCTCATCCGGTCAGGCTGCCAGTTTCTATGCCTTTTTCAACATCTGTGAAGCAGGGGATCACATCGTAAGTGCCGCCACGATCTACGGAGGGACCTACAACCTGCTATCCGTTACGCTCAAAAAATTAGGAATAACATGTACTTTCATCGACCAGGATGCCAGTGAGGAAGAGATCAGCAAAGCCTTCCGGCCTAATACCAAACTGATGTTCGGGGAAACGATCTCGAATCCGGGAGTCATGGTGCTGGACATTGAAAAATTTGCCCGGATCGCCCATACCCACGGAGTCCCCCTCATTATTGACAACACGTTTGCCACTCCGATCAATTGCCGCCCGTTTGAATGGGGAGCCGATATCGTGACCCATTCCACTACCAAATATATGGATGGACATGCGACCAGCGTAGGTGGATGTATTGTAGATAGCGGAAATTTTGACTGGAACACCCATGCGGAAAAGTATCCGGGACTCTGTAAACCGGATCCTTCCTATCATGGATTAACCTACACGAAAGATTTCGGTAAGGCCGGATATATTACCAAAGCAACCAGCCAGCTAATGAGAGACCTGGGAGCGATCCAATCACCCCAAAACGCGTTCCTGCTAAATATAGGTCTGGAAACACTTCATTTACGTATACCCCGACACTGTGAAAATGCACTGAAAGTGGCAACCTGGTTACAGGAAAATGAGAAAGTGGCCTGGGTAAACTATCCGGAACTAAAAGGGAATACCTATTACGAATTAGCTAAAAAATACTTGCCAAACGGCTCCTGTGGAGTATTATCCTTTGGTCTGAAAGGGGGCAGAGATATAGCAATCCGCTTTATGGACAACCTGCAGTTAGCTGCTATCGTAACCCACGTAGCAGATGCCCGCACCTCCGTTCTACATCCGGCCAGCCATACCCACCGGCAGTTGACCGATGAGCAGTTAATCGAAGCAGGGGTAGCTCCGGACCTCATCCGCTTATCGGTTGGCATTGAAAATGCAGAAGACATCATCGCCGATATTGAACAGGCCCTCACTAAGTAAAAAACAACGGATCATCGGAATAATTTCAGAAAAAGTACCCCATGATCCGGAAAAAGTACACATCCAATTTCCCCTCTGGAGAGGGGTTAGGGGTGTGTTACAGATACAACCGGCCTACAAATTACAAGGATCCGGCTCCTTTTTGATCCCATTAGGGTTAGAAAGGAAAAAACAATTATAACTCCTATTTCTTTATTTCTGTAACACCTCCTACCCCTCTCGTATATTTCAAGAGCTACTCTCTACCCAAATCTTTTACAGGCCGTAGGCCTATCCTATGTTAGGCCCCAGCAACGCTGGGGTTGAGGTAATAAAGAAGATATTTCGCTCCGTAGGAGCAGCATAATATAAAAATAACCGGAGGTAACCCTATTCTTTTAGTTTATATAGAACTATACTGGGCTTTGGCCGATCTACGATTCAGCCCGCAATATAAACTCGGTTATCCACCATCCACCCCCAGCGTTGCCGGGGGCTAAGATATAGTACCCTCTACGAGGGTGAAAAGAGGTGGATAGAGAGTAGCTCAACAGGGGAGTTAAATCTACTATCTTTATAGTAGTTCGCAGAAATACAATCGTCCAACCACTACTGATTAATAATCCAAACGGATATATGTATGAAGATCTCCCGATCCGATAACACACAATACCACTAAAAAAATAAGAGTGTAAAGTATGTAACGGATCCGGAGACACTCATACCCAGACAAGCGGGGATTTCCAATCAATTGTGTTCGAAAGATTCGTAAATACCCCAACGGGGTACCAGCAATAGCCCAGGGATGAGCCACAGGCGATTCCCTGGGTATGATTATCCCATGTCAACCCTGAAGGGGTTGCATCTGACACACTAGGGAAATGAAACCTTTACAAGGTTCATAGAATATTTATCCTTACCCAGGGGCTCACTTCGCTCGACCCTGGGCTATTGAAGGTACCCCGTTGGGGTATTTACGAATCTTTCGAACACAATTGATTGGAAATCCCCTTTGACTATAAAACCTACCTATTCCTCACTTCACAGGAATTTTTCATTCTCTATCCACTCCTTTCTATACTATTAACATAGGGATGTGAAGGACGGGGACATACTATGTTAAGGTTCGTAAAGTATAGATCTCAGCAATGGTAAGGTATATATGCCAGCCCTCTGACTAAATTCTATTAACTACCCATAACACTTTGAACTTTGAACTAACAATCAGATTCCGGACTTTCCCTCTCCCCCTTAAAAGACAGGCACATATGAAAAAGAAAGAAAAATCGACTACTTTTGTACCTTCAAAAAATAGTAAAAGACAACTTGAGATATGGACATTCACTCCCTGCCTGAACAGGCCAGAAAAGTAGAGAAAGAGACAAAGATGTTTTTTAAAACCATCCGAAAGAATCGTCTCCGGGATTTAGATGATACAGTCCATGCGCTGCATAAAGAGATTTTTGATGAGATCAACTGCCTGGAGTGTGCCAATTGCTGCCGGACATTAGGTCCGCGCCTCACAGACCGGGATATTGAAAAAATGGCGCAGGCGCTACGGATGAAGCCTCATGAAGTGGTAGAGCGTTATCTGCGGATTGATGAAGATAAAGATTATGTATTTAAAGAAATGCCTTGCCCTTTTCTATGTAGTGATAACTATTGCAGTATCTATGAAAACCGTCCCAAAGCCTGCCGTGAATATCCACACACAGATCGAAAAAAATTTTTCCAGATCCATGCCCTAACCATCAAAAATGCAAAAACCTGCCCGGCCGTATTTAAAATCCTGGAACAATTGAAAAAAGAATTATAAGAAGCTGTTTGAAGCCGGCTATTCTTTAGGACTATATTTCCAAAGAACTCTCCTGAGATACTTAATAACAATATTTTTATACGAAAAATCGAGAGTAAAAGAAAGAACTGTTTCTCTTTCCGGAGTGATAAGAAACAGGAAAAAAGAGGAGAGATCTAAGCCGGACAATCTGGTAACAGGGAAGCAATTTAGATAAAAAACGGAGACAGGATGAAACCCTGCCTCCGTCTGCCATAAATTTATCTAAGTAGTAAATCAATCGTCCGACTGACTTTCTTCATATTCCTTCAACAGCTTATCCTGAACATCACCAGATACCAACTCATAAGCTGCAAACTTCATCGTGAAAGAAGCACGGCCACCCGTAATGGAGCTCAGGGAAGTAGAGTAACTGGACATCTCTTTCAAAGGCACTTTAGCCAGTAGCTTTTCATATCCTTTTTCACTATTCATACCCATAATGATCGCACGGCGTCCCTGCAGATCACTCATAACATCTCCCAGGTAATCAGCCGGAACAGAAACTTCCATATCATACACAGGCTCCAGAATCTTAGGTCCTGCTTCCTTAAATGCCGTACTAAAGGCATTTCTACCAGCCAGCATAAAAGAGATCTCATTACTATCTACCGGGTGCATCTTTCCATCGTACACACAGATACGCACATCCCGGGCATAGGATCCGGTCAAAGGCCCTTGCTCCATACGTCCCATCACCCCTTTCAGGATAGCCGGGAGGAAACGGGTATCAATCGCACCACCGACAATACAGTTCACAAAAACTAATTTACCACCCCATTCCAGATCATAGACCTGCGTGTCACGCACATTCATCTTATATTCCTGGCCACCGAAACGGTAGGTATCAGGGGCAGGCATACCTTCATAATAAGGTTCTACGATCAGATGTACCTCACCAAACTGACCGGCACCTCCGGATTGCTTTTTATGGCGGTAATCCGCACGGGCGGGTTTGGTAATGGTTTCCCGGTAAGGGATCTTCGGTTCAACATATTCTATCGCAATCTTTTCATTGTTTTCCATACGCCATTTCAGTGTGCGTAAGTGGAATTCTCCTTGTCCGGAAACAATGGTCTGCTTCAACTCTTTGGATTGTTCAATGATCCAGGTCGGATCTTCCTCACGCATACGGATCAGCAACTCATTGAGTTTTTCAGCGTCTGATTCATTTACCGGCCGGATCGCACGGCGATATTTCGGATTCGGATATTTAATAAAGTCAAATTTGTAATCACAACCCTTTCCATTCAGGGTATTACCCCGGCGAACATCTTTCAGCTTCACGGTAGCACCTATATCACCAGCCACCATCTCACTTACCGGAGTACGCGTTTGTCCGGCCACCACAAACAACTGTGCCATCCGTTCTTTCGAACCACGGTCCGCATTCAGCAGATCATCTCCCTCTTTTACTTTGCCTGATATCACTTTAAAGAAAGAAACCTGTCCTATATGTTGTTCTACAGTCGTTTTAAAGAAGAATAGACTGGTTGGGCCATTCGGGTCAGGAGTCACCTCCGTACCATCCGTTGTGATCGGACGGGGCATCCGGTCTGTAGTAGGCACTACATTCCCTACAAATTCCAGCGTACGACGCACGCACATATCACGGCCTGCACATACACAGAAGACAGGGAACATACCTCTGGCAACCAGACCCGCACTAATACCGGCACGCATTTCATCTTCACTCAGACTTCCTTCCTCAAAGAATTTTTCCATCAACGCGTCGTCATTCTCAGCGGCTGCTTCTACCAATGCGCCATGCAATTCCATCGCTTTATCCATTTCCTCCGCAGGGATCTCCAGCACCTCAGGAACCCCACCTTCTGGCTTCCAGCGATACATCTTCATTTTCAATACGTCCACGACCGCATTGAAAGAAGGACCGGTGGATATAGGATATTGAACAGGTACCACTTTAGCCCCATACTGATCTTTCAATTGCATCAACACATTGTCATAATCTGCTTTTTCATTATCCAACTGATTCACAACGAAAATCACAGGCTTATGGAATTGCTCGGTATAACGAAACTGATTAATTGTCCCCACTTCCACTCCATACTGGGCATTAATTACCATCAATGCAGTATCCGTAACATTCAATGCGGAAACCGCACCACCAATAAAATCATCTGAACCCGGACAGTCAATAAAGTTCAATTTCCGGTTCTGCCACTCCACACTAAAAACGGTCGAGAACACGGAGTAGCCATACTCCTTCTCAACCGGGAAATAGTCGCTCACTGTATTTCCTGCATCCACAGTTCCACGACGTTTTATAACTCCACCCTCGAAAAGCATTGCTTCAGCGAGAGTGGTTTTCCCAGAGCCGGAACTCCCCAAAATGGCGATGTTCTTAATTTCATTTGTTTGATATACTTTCATGATATCAGGTATTATGAGGTTTAACAATAAGTTTTAATAAAATCTAAAATCACGAGGTCGCAAATTAGTAATTGCAGGTCAGAAAAACAATCCAAACCCCGCTGTTACAGAACATAGTTTTTTAACACATCAAGTCCTTCAATTGTTCTTTTCCACACCTGTACTTTCATCCACAACTCTACCCAATCAAAAGGTTCATACGAAACTAACCATCCCCCAAATCTCCTGTATAAGTCCTGCAAGGACGTCCCAGACTGATATGTGACGTCCTTGCAGGACTCAGGATAACAGACAATGCGGTGTTACCTTGTTATAAAGGTAAAAGCTTTGCTTTGGATTTTATTCAGTACTTTTGTAAACCAATACATTTAATTCGATGGCAGGTCTTTATATACATGTTCCTTTTTGTATCAAACGGTGTCTTTACTGTGATTTCTTTTCCAATACGGATATGCAGGTAAAAGAGCCTTATATCTCCGCATTGATCAAAGAGATGGAGTTACGAAAGGAGTATATAGGAGAAGACCCCATAGAAACGGTCTACTTTGGAGGAGGGACTCCATCACAGTTGTCCCCGGAAGATTTTGGGCAGATCTTTGAAGCAATCCGCACTCACTTCACCATAGCTGACCAGGCAGAGATCACACTGGAAGCTAATCCGGACGATATCCGGCCGGAATATCTGGAAAAGCTCCGCGAGCTTCCTTTTAACCGGATCAGTATGGGCATCCAAAGTTTCAATGATAACGACCTCAATTTCCTGAACCGGAGACACCAGGCTGCCCAGGCTATACAGGCTGTTGCCTGGTGTAAGGAATATGGATACAACAATCTCAGTATTGACCTGATCTACGGACTACCGGGACAAACCCTCCGGGAATGGGAGCATAATATCCACGAAGCAATCCGGCTGGACATTCCCCATATCTCAGCTTATCACCTGACCTATGAAGAAGATACGCAACTTTATAAGTTAAAAGACCAGGGAAAAATAGTGCCGGTTGAAGAAGAAGTAAGCCTGGAGTTTTTCTCCCTGCTCATTGACCAGTTAACTAAGGCAGGATTTCACCACTATGAAATATCCAACTTTGCAAAACCGGGCTATATCTCCCGGCATAACAGTTCCTACTGGACCGGAGAAAAATATATCGGATTAGGTCCTTCCGCTCATTCCTATAATCAGGAAAACCGCTGCTGGAACGTCTCCTCCCTCCCCGCTTACATACAAGGGGTGAATAGAGGAACTCCGGAGATAGAATACGAGATATTAGATCCCTATACCCGCTACAACGACTACATCATCACGGGTCTCAGAACCTATTCGGGAATTCAAACAGAGAAATTAGAAACACTTTTTGGAAAGCAGTTAAAAGAATATTGCATGCAACAAGCTATTCCCTATATAAACAGGAAGTTACTTCTGCATGAGAATCAGATGCTACGTCTTTCCCGGGAGGGTATTTTCATTTCAGACGCGATCATGAGTGATCTGCTATGGGTCTAAATTTATCCAAACCCCCGGAATAGAAGGACAAAACCGGCAGCTTTCCAGTACATTTTATGCACATTTAAGTTATATTTGAGAAAAATATATTGTCATTTTAAACAAATCTTATATATTTGCAGCGTTAATGTGTGAAGGTGCCATATTTATATATCATATCAGGATGTAATGGAGCCGGAAAAACAACAGCTTCCTATACCATTTTACCAGAAATGCTAAAATGCAAGGAGTTTGTTAATTCGGACGAGATCGCAAAAGGTCTTTCTCCTTTCAATGCTGACAGTATAGCTGTGGCTGTTGAAGCAGGTCGCATTATGCACAGGCGTATTAAAGAACTGATCAGTGCCAGAGAGACCTTTGCATTAGAAACCACATTAGCCACCCGCTCAGTTGTTAAATTAATGCGGGAAGCACAGGATGAAGGCTACTACGTGACGTTGCTCTACTTTTGGTTAAATACACCTGATTTAGCCGTAGAACGTGTAAAGATGAGAGTTGCTGCCGGAGGGCACAACATTGCAGAAGCCACTATCCGCAGGCGATATGTTGCTGGGATAAAAATTTATTTGAACTCTATCTCCCATCAAGTGATTACTGGATGATCACAGACAATTCCATGTCACCCATGGAAATTATCGCTAAAGGATTTAAAAACGAAAAAAAGGAGATATACAATCCTACGGTATACACTAAACTTGAAAATCATGAGTGAACAGGAAATAAGAGAATTTGAAGAGAATATAGTAAAAGGAGCTAATATCGCTTTTCAACGTCTGGTTTCTGAAAAGAAAAAAGAGAATGGCGAGTTGGTTTTCTCCCGTAATGGTCACATATTCCGGGTGAAAGCAGCAGATTTAGAAGAATTTACTCTGTAATCACAGAATTCCTGAAGATATAAGGAACAGATTGATGAATCTCCATTCATTTGATCTGTTCCTTTTTCTTTTCCCGTTATTGGACCGTTTTACCTGAATCCTTCCTCCTATCTCTTTCTTCTATGCTTTTCCTAAGAATGTGATTTTCTGTTACTGATCCATTAAATCCATTTCATTTAATAAATAGCCGGCACCTGCATATTTATCTATGATAAACAGGACATAACGGATATCAACGATAATACTCCGTTGATAATCCGGCAGATATTGAATGTCACCGCCAACACCTTCCCAGTTCCGGTCAAAATTAATTCCTATCAGTTCTCCGTTAGCATTTAAGACAGGACTTCCGGAATTTCCTCCGGTACTATGCGTAGTGGCACAGAAATTAACCGGCATCCGGCCATTACCGAGACCATACTGTCCATAATCTTTTGCCTGATAAAGCTCCTTGAGACGTTCAGGAACCACAAATTCCCAGTTATCCGGATCTTCCTTTTCCATGACTCCTTCTAAAGTGGTCTGACAGTCATAATAGACCGCATCTCTGGGAGCATATCCTTTTACCTGGCCATAGGTTAAACGCAAACTAAAATTAGCATCCGGGAAATTAGCCTGGTCACCATACATTTCCAGCAGTCCTCTCACATAGGTACGGTGAGCATTCGCATAGGCGGCATCAAAATCCTTTAAAGCATCCGCCAGGGCCTGTTTCTCTTGCTGCACCGCCTGAGCAAACAGGATCATCGGATCGTTTTCCAATCCTTTCACAGAAGGATGCTGATAAAATTTCCGGAAATTATCTTCACTGCCGAAAATAGAACTTTTGAACAGATGATCCACAAAAGCATCCACATCCCCTTTAAACTGTTTATCAATCGTGGAAAAATAGGCTGGTTGTTTGTCTGCCGGGATCAAACGCCTGTACTCCTTCAGCAGAACTTTGGCTACTTTAGCATCCACCACAGGAGAATAATCTTTATCTGCAAAACGTTCATATCCATTCTTCAACCGTTCCAGTTCATTTTTCCGGGTTTCCGTATCTTTTTGCCTGATCGCCGTGGATAAACCCTCAACCGATGAAGGGACTCTGGTAAATTCTATTCCACGGGAAATCGCTTCATCCAGCATCCAGCTACGGAACCTCAAATCTTTCCGGTCTTTTACAATCTGTTCCAGTACAGAAAGTGCCTCCTTATATTCCGGTTTATTCATACGGGCCGCCCAAACCAGTAGTTTATCCTGCTCTTCTCTTTTTACCTCTTCAAAGTTACGCTTATTAATCGCCCAGTTACTTCCGATCGAATTCTTATACGCGTTCGTGGAGCCGGCATATTTACTGAAATATTGAATCCGGACTACCGGATCTTTCAGCATCTCTTCCAACATCACCTGCTGGCGGATCTCCCGGACATTGATCCGGACCGTATTGTCAATGTCCCGCCGTTCAGCCACCTCCCAGGAGGTATAATATTTATTTGTGCGGCCCGGAAAACCCATCATCATGGCAAAATCATTTTCCTGTACTCCTTTCAACGAGATCTTTAACCAGCGTTTAGGTCTCAGGGGCACGTTGCTCTCACTATATTCAGCCGGATTACCATTCACATCCGCATAGATACGAAAAACGGTAAAATCACCGGCATGACGAGGCCACATCCAGTTATCCGTATCCGCTCCGAACTTACCGATAGAAGAGGGAGGAGCACCTACCAGACGCACATCCGGGTAGATCTTTTTAGTAAACATATAATATTTATTACCTCCATAAAACGCTTTGATCTCCACTTCCGTACCCGGATGATCCTGTAGATACTTTTCTCCGGTTTTCTCTACGGCCAGACCATTTAGATAAGCAGGGGAAAGATAGTTCATACTATTCGGATCCGTATCTTTCTTCAGTTCTTCCAGAACATATTCCGTCACATCCTCTATCTTATCAATAAAGGTGACTTTCAATCCCGGGTTCGGCAACTCTTCCGCCCGTGTCATGGCCCAGAATCCATCTGTAAGATAGTCATGTTCCACAGAACTGTGTTGTTGTATTTGCCCATACCCACAATGATGATTTGTTAATACCAGTCCATCTGGTGAAACAACCTCTCCGGTACAGCCTCCACCAAAGATCACCACCGCATCCTTAATAGAAGCAGAGTCCGGACTATAAATATCATAATCCTGGAGTTTCAGCCCAAGGGCCTGCATTTCCGGGAATTTCTGTTGTTTTAACAAGGGTAAAAGCCACATCCCCTCATCTGCCCAGACAGGAGAGGTTAATAATAAGGATAAACCGATAGATAAAAGTCTTTTCATGATAAGCTTATATATTTTATTTTTTCCATGATTGATAAGGATTACGGGAAAGCATGGCATTATAATAACGCTTATCCCCGGTTACCTCTTTTCCCAGCCAAAAAGGTTTTTCAAACTCTTCTTCTTCAGAACCAAGTTCCAGTTCAGCAATCACCAATCCTTGATTTTCTCCATGAAAGACATCAATCTCCCACTGCCGTCCATTCCCGGCTGGAATATAATGCCGGATCTTATCAATAATCCCGGGATCACACAATTGAAGAAGAGCTTCTGCATCTGTCAGAGGGATCTGTTGTTCAAACTCAAAACGGCTGAGCCCTTTTTCATCCGACATTCCTTTAATCGTGATATATCCCTCTTCACCACTGATACGTATACGCACCGTCCGGCGGGGGTCCGAACAAATATACCCTTGTACCAACCGCTTCGAAGCAGTCACAAAAGGGTAAAAATCGCCCTTCACCAGAAACTTCCTTTCTATTTCCAACATCTTACTAAATAATGGAAAATGGATAATAAAAACAATTTTGAATTATCCATTTTCAATTTTCAATTATTTAATTGTTACCATCGTAGCTCCAAATCCATATTCCCGGAAAGAAGCATCCTGATAATAATATTGTTTATACCGTGTCCTGAGCTCCTGCTCAATTGATTTTCTCAGGACTCCGTCTCCTTTTCCATGAATGAAAACAATCTTCTGCCCTTTTTTATTAGCGTATTTGGCTAATATTTCATGGAATTTCTCCAACTGGTAGTTTAACATATCCGCATTACTCAACCCGTTGGTATTATCCAATAACTCATGAATATGCAGGTCCACCTCTAAAATAGGACTATCATTGTTTTTTTCCGGGACGGACGGGCCGGAGTCTTATCCACCTGTTTCTTCTGTAACATGGCCTGTTGGATCTCCCCCGCAGAGACTAATAATTCCTTTTCCGGAACATCCTGCCTCACAACCGGATAAACCAGTGCATCCTCATCAAAAAAATCATTTTCAAGGAAACAATGTACTTTATAGAATTTGACCGTATCTAAGCGCAACTCTACTGACACACTATTTTTTAAAGCATAAGGTTTCTCTTTCTTAAAAGCAATGAACTGAACACAGACACGTTCCAGATCATTCAGATCCGCTTTTTCAAATTCTTCCAGAAATATTTTCGTATTCGGTTCGATTACTCCATGATAACGGCTCAACCAGCTATTATGCTGCCGGTTCATATAATTAAAGAAAAGATAATAATTACTGTCGTTAATGAAATAAGCCTCATAGCCGGTTTGCTGCATGGCTTTCGGGTCTACGGGTAAATAGGCCAGGTAGATATTCAACCGCTCTCCTTCCGGGGTTTCCTGAATCACGATCTTTTCCTCCGGTTCTTCCCGCTTCACGACCACAGGAGCGGCCGCAGGCTTCTGTATTTTAGGCCGGTTATCACTATGTACCTGCATGTCATCACTACCAACCACCACGCATTCGCGGATCAGTGCAGGGTAATCAAACCCATCTTCATCTTCAACTAATACCTTATCTTTCCCCTGGAATCCTGTTACTACACCACCTCCGACACTATTCAGGAAGCGAACTTTATCTCCTATTTTAATAGCCATACTCTCTTTTCTTGTTGTTATCCGGACAAAGTTCACTAATTTTGTGCAGAAAATAAAACAATGACTATAAAAACTCAACATATACATATTGAGGAATATAATTATTCCTTACCGGATGAAAGGATTGCTAAATTCCCGCTTTCCCAAAGAGATGAATCCAAACTATTAGTCTACCGGAACGGAAAAATAGAAACAGACATTTTCAAAAATGTTCTCTCCCGGTTGCCGGCAAAGAGCCTCGTCGTATTTAACAATACCCGGGTGATCCAGGCCCGGCTGCTGTTTAGGAAAGAGACCGGAGCAAAAATAGAGATTTTTTGTCTGGAACCGGTAGAGCCCCATGATTATGCATTGATCTTCCAGCAGACAGAACAATGTTCCTGGAATTGCCTGGTGGGCAACCTGAAAAAATGGAAAGAAGGGATATTACATAAAACAGTATCGATCCAGGGTACGGTAGTCCACCTACAGGCAGAGAAAAAAGAATCCTATGGAGACAACCACCTGATCCAATTTAGCTGGGATCATCCGGAATACACATTTGCAGATATACTGGATGCTGCCGGGGAATTACCGATCCCTCCCTATCTGCACAGGGATACGGAAGAAAGTGATCTGGAAACTTACCAGACTGTCTATTCCAGCATTAAAGGTTCGGTAGCTGCCCCAACCGCAGGGCTGCATTTCACACCGGAAGTACTTGCCGCGCTGGATAAACAGGGAATTCAACGGGAAGAAGTGACGTTGCATGTCGGCGCCGGGACATTCAAACCGGTTAAAAGTGATACAATCGCCGGTCATGAAATGCATACGGAGTTTATCTCTGTAGACAGGCAGACGATCCGGAATATCCGCAGGAACGCAGGGCCTATTATTGCCGTAGGTACCACTTCCGTCCGGACCCTGGAAAGCCTGTATTACATCGGAGTGCTGATCTCCCGGTATCCGGATCTCCCTCTGGAAGAACTAAAAGTAGACCAGTGGACTCCTTATGAAGATGCTAATAATCAGTTATCCGTAGAGGAGGCACTGGAGCAGATCGAACATTACCTGGACAGAAAGAAAACAGAAAAACTGATCACCTCTACCCAGATCATGATTGCACCGGGCTATCAGTTTAAATTGGTAAACGGGATCATTACTAACTTCCATCAACCCAAAAGCACCTTACTCCTGCTGATCTCTGCTTTTGTAAAAGGAAACTGGAAAGCGATCTATAATTATGCACTGGCACATGACTTTCGCTTCCTGAGCTATGGGGATAGTTCCCTGTTATTTCCGGAAGAGGATAAATAGAGGAACTACTTATGTCCAACAGACAATAACGGTTAAAAATCTGCGTTAATATACATCATACCAGATAGTGATATTATAAATGAAACAACATATATCTTCCTGTTTTCTGCTTTTACTGACAGGTCTGCTTCTATTTT
The DNA here is from genome assembly GCA_021201865.1 of Tannerellaceae bacterium. Classification (GTDB taxonomy): domain Bacteria; phylum Bacteroidota; class Bacteroidia; order Bacteroidales; family Tannerellaceae; genus UBA4116. Next base: position 46,880 of record JAJQEE010000059.1, read on the forward strand.
CCTGTAAATCCGCTAAACTCTCTGATGCAGAAGAGAAACAGCGGATCGGAGAGTATTATGAAGCAGCAGCTATCTACCGGAAAGTCTATACCAAAACCTCTCCCAAGAAGCGGGACCTACGGGGATATATTGCTTTTCGCATGGCAGAATGTAACCGGTTGATCAATAACACGGCACGGGCCACCGGGGCCTATATGAATGCATTACGTTACAATTATCCGGATAGCATTGTGAATCTTCGCTTAGGGCAGGTGTACCAGAAAACAGGTAAATATCCGGATGCGATCAAATATTATGAAGCCTATCTGGAATCCAATCCGGAAAGTGTGCTGGCCATCAATGGTATAGCAGGCTCTACGATGGCTCCGGTGTGGAGACAGAACCCAACCCGTTACGAAGTAAAAAGGATGGATAAATTCAACTCCAGACGTTCGGAATTCACTCCGATGTTATATGGGACGGATTATGACCAGCTCTATTTTTCTTCCTCCCGGACCAAAGATAAAGAAGCACAGGTAAGTGCCATTACCGGGTTGAATAACAATGATTTTTTCATGTCGAAAAAGGATGAACGGGGAGAATGGCAATCCCCTGTTTTACTGGAAGATCCGGTGAATACGGAATTTGATGAAGGAACCCCTTCCTTTTCTTCAGACGGAAATACGATGTATTATACCTACTGTTCACAGGATAAAGAAGGACACCGCACTTCTGAAATCTATATATCTACCCGTAGCAACGCTGCCTGGGGAGCCGGAACACGGGCTTCCATCGTAAAAGACTCTGTGACGGCGTTGGGACATCCTTCCATTTCACCGGATGGGAAATACCTCTACTTTGTCTCAGATGCGGTAGGAGGCTACGGAGGGAAAGATATATTCCGTGCCCGTGTGATAGGAACAGGATTTGGTACTATGGAAAATCTGGGGCCGGAGATCAATACACCGGGAGATGAAATGTTCCCGTATGCGCGTGACTCCGTGACCCTTTACTTCGCATCCAACGGCCATCCGGGAATGGGCGGACTGGATATTTTCAAAGCGACGCTGGATAGCACCGGAAGATGGAATGTCGAAAATATGAAAGCTCCGATCAATTCGATGGGGGACGATTTTGGTATCACATTCGAAGGGAATAAAGAAAAAGGTTTTTTCAGTTCCAACCGCAACGATGCAAGAGGAAATGACCATCTCTATTCTTTTGAACTACCTACTATCACCATACATATCGAAGGGTTTGTGTTTGATGTGGATGAGTATCCGATCGAAGATGCAACGGTCCGGATCGTAGGACGGGACGGATTGAATGAAAAGGTATTTGCTAAAAAAGACGGTAGTTACCAGGTGGAATTAGAAAGAGATATCAGTTACGTGATGATGGCAAGTGCGCGGGGATACCTTAATCAGAATTTCGAATTGAAAACCGGACCCGAAGAAAAGAATGAGACCTATATCGTAGACTTTTTCCTCTCACCGATTAACCAGCCAGTAGTCATTGAAAATATTTTCTACGACTTCGACCGGGCTACCCTGCGTCCTGAATCTAAGGAGGCATTAGATGAAATGATCAAAATGTTGAATGACAACCCCCATGTCACCATTGAATTAGGGGCTCACACAGATAGAAAGGGCTCTGAAGAGTATAATGAACGGTTGGCACAACGCCGGGCACAATCTGTAGTGGATTATCTGATCGCCGGAGGTATCTCTACGGATCGTCTGGAAGCTAAAGGATATGGAAAAAGTGTTCCCAAAACCATCAACAAAAAAATGGAAAGAGAGTATGACTTCCTGGAAGAGGGAGATGAATTAACAGAAGCGTTCATCCTCGAACTTACCCCTGAACAACAGGAAATAGCAGACCAGATCAACCGCCGGACAGAGTTTAAGGTGCTACGGACGAACTACAATCTGTATTAAGAAAATCTACCGGACGGATCCGGATCATTCCGTATACCGTGTTAATATACGCAGAATATCCTGTTTAATCTCTTCCCGGAAAGAGGCAGGTGAAAGCACTTCGACTTTATCCATATGGGATAAAATACGTTGCTTGAAGTCCAGAGTCGGGATCAGATACAAACGAATAACCGCATATTCATTTTTTCTTTCAATTTCTCTCTGGGAATAGTGAAACGGAGTGGATACTATATAATCATATTCTTTATCATACACTTTTAACTGAATCTCTATAGCTCTTTCCGTAGTATGGATAATCCCGTAGTGGTGATGATAATAAATTTCCGGAAGGATATCCGGAGAAGGAGAGACTTTTTTATTCCCGGCAACCAGATTTTGCATTCTTTCTAATGCCAGCACCCGGGTCCGGGAACGGTCCAGATATTCACAAATCAGATACCATCGCTGTTTAAAGAGACGAAGAAAACAGGGGATCACCTCGAAATGAAACAGACTTTCTTTGGAGTAATAAGATTGATAATCAAACTTTACTACTTTCTCCTCCTCCATCGCTTTCAGCAAAACAGGCAGATATTCCACTCCGGTAGGTATTTCTTCCAACATCATCCGGTCTTTAAGCCGTATACTAAGAGAAGAAATACCATTAATATGGAAAACACTTAAGAGATACTTATAAATAGTATTCTTTTCGACATCGTCCTTATTAACCAGCGTATATTTACGGGTAACGGAATCATATTCTATATCCACCTGCATAACAGAGGCTATAAACTCCTTATCCCGGGAAAAAGTCCGGGCCCCTATTTCTTCCCCTTCATACCCATAGGAACTCCGTTTCCAACGTTCATTCAAATCTGCCAGTGAAGCATCTCCTTCTTCCATTAAGGTATGCACAATCCATAAACAACGGATATATTTCTTCATAAACAATTCTGTTTAACGGCTTCTATAATTTCATTACAATAAACAGTGTCTTTCAATGTTGTATTGGAAGGATGATAAGCTTCCAAATAAAGCCTTCCGGGTGTCCGGTAATAATTAACAGTCCCACAGGTTCCGTCCGGTTCCCTGTTAAGAGGCAACACCTGACGAAAATAGTTCATAGTCCCTCCCATAATCACTATATCCGGATTACAGTCGTCTATCTGACGCAATAACAAAGGCATATTTTTTAATGCGTGTTGTTTTATCTCTTTAGGATTCTTTCTTGCTACAGAATTAGGAATCTTCTTCACATTGATGTAAGCAAAAGATTTCAAAGTGAAAAAAACATCCGGTTCGTGAATTTCCGGCATATCTTCCCGGAGAATAAAGTTGTTCAATATCCCATAGACCGTATAAATAAGTTGTCTATGAAATTTGAAGCTATCTGTTATCTCTGTCCAACAGGCATACTGATCCATAGCCTGGCTAAGACTCCACCCTCCTGTGTCTCCATACGGTTCATATAGAATCCATAGAACTTTATATTTTGCTTTCTTATATATTGCTGGATTAATAATACCATCAGAGACCCCATGCTTTATTCCATCGATATCCACCATCTGCTGGATCTCCTGTTCTAATTTAAATAGTTGTTCTTCCTGCATATTTAGTGATATTTAGAATAAAAATAGATGTTATTTTTAAATAATCAGCAAAATAAATATAGCAGTCAGACATATTTTGTCTGACTAAAGGATAAACTTTGTACTCCAGTAAAAAAGACAGCCCTGTTTATGACAGGTATACGGCATAAATCTTTATATTTGTCTCAAATTATAGGATTTTAACGCTCTATAAAATAAGTTCAGAATATAGATTAAGGATATTTGTTTTAATCTGAGACAACGAAACCGCCAATTTCATATCCAACTCAGGGATAAAACAGATGTTCATGCTGGTCATAAGCATGGGCTGTTGTTTTATTTTGGGTTGGAGGTGCTTGGCGGTACCTGTTGTCTGAATGAACAATAGTGCCATGCTTTCTTCGTATACTTTAATACATATATAATGGAAAAACAAACAGAAAAACCGATTACCATCGATGGGATCAGAGAAATCCTGCTTTTATCCTCTGAAAACAGTCAGACAGCGATCAGTAGTGCTATCAAAGCTCAACTGGAAGTCCTTAAATTTGTAGAACATCCGGAAATGTATGAAAGTACTTTCGATACGATGATCGAATATCTGGATTATGCACTCCAGATAGCTGAGGAAAAAGAAAAAAAGGATTTGCAGAGAAAAGCAGCTGTCATGATCAACAGCATGATCTTTTTTATTCGTGCAAAACACACTTTTGAAGCCAATAAAAATGAAGAAGAAGGAGAGCGGCTTCTGTTACAGGCAAGTGATATGTTAGCAGACAGTATTAACGAATTTATTCAAAATATAGAATCCGGGGATGAGCCACAAGAAGCCTTAATTTTTACCGGAACCGAGTTAGCCAAGGCTCTCTTTTTAAAGAAAAATCAATCCGGCAAAACATTATTTAGCAGCTTCATAGGTTATATATACACAGATAATAAGCTTGCCAAGCAGGAAGACGATCTGTATGTTCTTATCGCTTCTATTATTGAAAAAATAAACCGTAATAAAGAGATTTTCGGACAATCCAGGCTGCTGGCTGAATTCGTGTTACGTTATAAAGATGAGTTAGTGTCCCGGTCAGTGGCATATCCGGACAAAGAGGAGACTTTCAAATATAACAAATATTTTCAGTGGGGAGGATGTGCTCTCTTTCTTATGTCTATCAGCATATATTTTATTCCCTGTTTATAAGAGGAGGTGAAAAAACATTAAACTATTTCGGAGCCGATATTGCAGGAGAAAATGCCTGGTATTATCAAACAGGGGATTATTTATGGTACACACTCATTTTTGCCGTTTCAGCTATTCTGGTAAGTTGGATCGCGTGCTATACAGTCTATCAGAAGAAGCTGAAAGACTATCAAAAAGAGTTAGCACAATTACATAGTTATTATTCATCTATCAGTGAATCATTCCGATAAACAAGTATTCATTTCATAACCTCTATATACCATGCCATTATTCAGAATCACAGTTCAATCCTCCAAACATAGCAACGGAATCAAAATAGAAAAAGGGATGTCTGTAGAAGTAGTTTCCAGTAGTTTTAGTAATCCTGTCCATACCAATGGAGGACAAGCCGTAATAGATGCCTTTATGCGAATTTACGGAATTGATATTAAAAAAGCCGGAGCACTCTCTACAGTCTACTTAAAAGTGGAAAGGATACGATAAATGGAACAGAAAGAGTTATTAAAACAGGCAAAAGCCGGGAATGTAGAATCCCAGGCTACCCTCGGAAAGCTTCTTTATAAGAAAAAAAGTATAAACAGGCCTTTTTGTGGCTAAAGAAAGCGGCAGAAAAAAACCATGTAGAAAGTATCTACCAGGTAGGTCGCATGTATAAGGATGGGATAGGAACAAAAAGGAACTGTACTGAAGCACTGAAATGGCTCCGGCTGGCTACAGAACAAGGCCATCCCAGAGCCATTCTTTCGATAGGCTGTATGCTTCTGGTAAAAGAAGTAGAAAATGAGGAGGCAGAAAAAGTCTTTCAATGGTTGCTATCCATAGCGAATAAAGGAAATGTAGAAGCACAAATAAAAATAGGAGATATATACTCGCGCGTTAAAGAAGATTATATGGCAGCGATGAAATGGTATAAAAAAGCTGCCAGACAGGGATATATCCGTGCATATATACACATTGGCGACATGTATGATCTCGGAAGAGGGGTTACCAGAAATACAACAACAGCCGCCCGCTGGTTTAAAAAAGCTGCAAACTTAGGAAGTGAAGAAGCATATATCAGCCTGGCTCATTTATATACATACAAAAAGAGAACTCATAAACAGGCTATCTACTGGCATACTTTATCGGCGGAACAAGGGAATGAGGCCTCTCAATATTTTCTCGCCAGGTTGTTAGTTAAGACTCAACAGGATATTCCCCAGGCAATGAAATGGTTTACAATTTCAGCTGAAAAGGGGTTTGGCTTATCACAAGTTTATCTGGGAGCTATATATGAAGAAGTACAGCAGGATTATACAAAAGCTATTCAATGGTACACAAAAGCAGCTGAGCAAAAGGTTTCCTGGGCCTATAACAGCTTAGGAAACTTGTACTTTTACGGAAAAGGAGTAACACAGGACTATGCAACAGCAATTAGTTGGTATAAAAAGCGGTTGAAAGGGAAGAAAGGGATGCCCTATACAACCTGGCATATATGCTTTACAAAGGGATAGAAATAGAGCAGGATCTGAAACAGGCAGCACAATATTTTAAACAGGCAGCACAATGGAAGAAACACCGGGATGCTCAATATGTTCTGGCCTATATGTTTCACATGGGTGAAGGAGTCAGGCAGAATTTTAAACAAGCTATCCGATGGTATACCTATGCAGCCACAGAGGGATGTGTATGGTCACAAAGTAATTTAGGCTGTATCTATGCAGCAGGGAAAGGAGTAAGGAAAAATCACGAAGAAGCGACCCGGTGGTTTACGCTGGCAGCCAAACAGGGAGAAGCGATCGCTCAGTACAATCTGGGAATGATACTATATACCAGTGGAAAAATGAAAACCCATGCTTCAGTTATCACCCAATGGATGAATAAAGCTGCCAGACAAGGCTGTCAGAAAGCGAATGATTTTTTGCTAAACAGAAAAATATCCCCCATCAAAAAAGAAGAAATAAGCTGGTGCCTTTGTACGACAGAGAAACATATTAAAGAGCCTTATGCCACCAATGAATGGCTTCGGTCGGTCCTATAATTCTTTTTAGAATAAGATGATCAGATATATAAAAGACACCGATCACTATAGCCCGGTATTGGAACTGGTAAAACAGACTAAAACTACCTTATGGATCGGTACATCCGATCTGAAAGATCTGTATATTAAACAACATACACAAAGTGTACCGCTGTTAGGAGTATTAGCAAAAAATACAACAGGGAGTCTCCATCCGTTTGATTCATGCAAAAGAATCCGGACTCAACTTCCGGAATGATTTTGATAAATATCCTGTCCTTTGGGACGGCATGGAAAGATTACTTTGTCCCAGAGTCCATTTCAAACTCCTGATTTTTGATTTAAAAACCGTTTATATTGGTTCTGCCAATCTTACAGGAGCCGGATTGGGAATGAAAGGAGAACATACACGTAACTTTGAAGCCGGTATATTAACAGATGATACGGAACTCGTCAGGCAGGCAATCGAACATTTTGATTCTGTCTGGATAGGGAGAGCATGCAGACTATGCAAAAGAAAAACATATTGCAAAGATCCGGCGATCCGGTAAAACGACGGATAGGACCTAAGATAAAAAAACAGGCTTTGGGAAAAGGAACCTCCAAAGCCTGTTTTTTATCAAATAAGAATCTGTTTTATTCTACCGTAAATTTATAGATACAACGGCTCAGGTAATTTTCCCCCGGATTCAGGACGGTAGATGGGAAAGCTGGCTGATTGGGACTATCCGGATAGTGTTGTGTTTCCAGACAGAAGGCACCGCGGTGTGGATATACCAGACCGAACTTTCCTTTGTCGTCACCTTCCATAAAGTTACCGGTATAGAACTGGACACCCGGTTCATTGGTGTAGACTTCCAATCCAATCCCTGTTGCAGGAGAAACAGCTTTAGCAGCTAATACGTTCACATCTCCTTTACTGTTTAACACCCAGTTATGGTCGTATCCACGGCCTTTTACCAACTGGTCAAAATCATCATTGATGTGAGCACCGATAGCAACAGGCTGGCGAAGATCCATCGGAGTTCCTTCTACCGATTCAATACCTGTTGGGATTAAAGTTTCGTCAACCGGAGTATAGGTATCTGCGTTGACCATAATCGTCTGGTCCAGTACCTGAGAATCTAATTTTCCGGAAAGGTTGAAGTAACTATGATTTGTCAGGTTTGCCAGGGTTGGAGCATCTGTTGTGGCTTCATATTTAATATCCAATGCATTATCTTCTGTCAGAGTATAAGTTACTTTAATATCTAAGTTACCCGGGAAACCGGCTTCTCCGTCCGGAGACAGATAAGTTAAGACCAATGTCTGAGGATTTGTCTGGCTGGCCTCCCACACTTTGGTATGATATCCCTGTGGACCACCATGCAGACAATGTCCGTTGTTATTTTGTGGTAAGGTGTACTCCACATCATTCAATGTGAACTTACCATTCGCAATACGGTTTCCATAACGACCGATCAGGGCACCATAGTTTCCGTCTTTATTACTCACATAGTCCTGAATATTATCATATCCTAATACTACATCCGTCATTTTACCATTCTTATCCGGTACCATCACAGAGACGATACGCCCTCCAAAATTGGTGATACAGGCTTCCACTCCGTTTTTGTTAGTCAACACATAGAGATCTGTGGACTTACCCTGCACTTCAGACACAAAATCAGCTCTTTTCAGACCGGAAAGTGTAGTTTCTTCGGTTGCTGTTTTTTCATTGCATGACATCAATACACAGAGTGTCAATGCTAACATACTCAGTTTTTTCATTCTATTATTATATAATTTAGTGTTTTTTGATGGAGACAAATATACAGTTTTCCGGTTTATTCCCGGCAAACCTGTGGGGAGTATTTGATGAATTACCTAATTTACCAGGCTTTCGTTTAAGGTATTGTTTTATAAAAATCCCTTTCGTACATTTGCATTCTACCAAAAGAATAAGGATGAAACAATATGTAGACCTGCTTGAACGCGTCCTAAAGGAAGGTGTAAAAAAAGAGGACCGGACCGGCACTGGCACAATTAGTGTGTTTGGACACCAGATGCGCTTTGATATGGCAGAAGGTTTTCCCCTTCTTACTACCAAAAAATTGCATCTCAAGTCTATTATTTATGAATTGTTGTGGTTTTTACAGGGGAATACGAATGTAAAATATCTTCAGGAACATGGGGTACGCATCTGGAATGAATGGGCTGGCCCGGATGGAGATGTAGGACATATTTACGGTTACCAGTGGCGTTCATGGCCGGACTATAAAGGGGGGTCTATTGACCAGATCAGTCAGGCTGTGGAAATGATCCGAAAAACACCGGATTCCCGTCGCATCATTGTAAGCGCCTGGAATGTGGGAGATATTGAAAACATGAATCTTCCTCCTTGTCATGCATTTTTTCAATTCTATGTGGCAGATGGTAAGCTCAGTCTGCAAATGTATCAGCGCAGTGCGGATATCTTTCTGGGCGTTCCTTTCAATATTGCCTCTTATGCTCTTCTGCTGCAAATGATGGCACAGGTGACCGGATTAAAAGCCGGAGAATTTATCCATACTTTAGGAGATGCACATATCTATACCAACCATCTGGAACAGGTAAATCTTCAGTTAAGCCGGGAAACCAGACCTCTTCCCAGGATGGAGATTAATCCGGAAGTCAAAAGTATCTTTGATTTTTCATTTGAAGATTTTACACTTACCGGTTATGATCCGCATCCCCATATCAAAGGAGTGGTCGCTGTCTGACAGTGACTTCATACGCATATGTCAGAAGTATATTTTAACCTATTAAAAAGAAGGAGAAAACTATGAGTACGATTTCCATTATCGTAGCCATCGCAGAGAACAATGCGATCGGAAAGAATCAGGACCTGTTATGGCATTTGCCAAATGATATGAAACGATTCAAAAACCTGACTACCGGACATCCTATTATTATGGGGCGTAAAACATTCGAGTCCCTGCCTAAAGGTCCACTTCCAAACCGGAAAAATATCATCCTTACGACTGTCCCGGAAGCTGGGTTTGTCAACTGTTTTGCTTGTGAATCCATGGATGATGCCCTGGAGATCTGTGAAAAACAGGAGGAAGTGTTTATGATTGGTGGTGCAATGGTATATAAACAGGCACTGGAAATTGCAGATAAAATGTATCTCACACTTGTACACCACGTGTTTGAAGATGCAGACACGTTCTTTCCTGAGATCAACTATGCCGAATGGAAAGAAATAGAGCGGCAAGACTTTCCTGCCGACGAAAAACATGCTTATCCCTATTCATTCTTTACGTACGAACGGATACGATAATCATTTTCCGGCAAATAGTTTTAGCTATAATAATATAGGATGGCACAGCTATGTTCTGTGCCATTTTTGTATTATTTAGAAGTAGAATAAAGACCGGCTGAAATACAAAAAACGAATATTACCATCTTCAACCAGAACTTTCTCAGCTGGATTTATTCCTTATTAACATACCATTTACGTTTTTTTACTCTTTATTTGTGTCTATAAGAAGAACAGACTATCCGAATAGGAATGCGATAATATTAATTAAATCAGGAGAGAGATGAAGATCAGAAATATCGTAACCGCATTATTAATCATCTGCTGTATATCCAGTGTGATCCTATATAGTAGAGCTGCTCAACCAACAACTTCTAAGGAAATGATTTTAAAGACAATCAAAAATGCAGATTCTCCTCAATTGATCCGTGAATTGATCAGCCATATGAAAGAAAGCCTGGAGAAAGATACAGACCATTTTCCGGAGCTTATTGCCGAAGTGGATTCTTTTACAACTACCGTCTCTGATCCTGCCACCCAGGCAGTCCTTCATTCGATGCTTGCCCAAATGTACAAAAACTACTATCAAAGTCAGGGGTGGATCATTAACCAACGAACGTCTATTGAGGGATATATTCCTGATGATCTCCGGGAATGGAGTGCGAATCTGTTTCAGGCAAAAATCCGGGAAGAACTGGCATTGTCTTTACAGCCGGAGAAGGTTTTACAGGAAACTCCGGCAGATCGCTTTCAAGAGATCATGGAACCCGGAAAAGATTCACCGGAATTACGTCCGACCCTCTATGACTTTTTAGCTTACCGGGCCATTATGATCCAGCCTTCTCCTTCTGTGTATGAACAACTCATTCAATTCCGGAAAACCCAACCGGAGAAAAAGGCGCTGTTACTGGCTGAATTAGATTACTTAGAGTATGCTCAGGAAGACCGGAAAAAATATGAATTGCAGTTAGACAGCCTTTTACAGGTATATGCCGGACAGGATTATTCGGTAGAGATCATTCTCAGGAAGCTTGAAAATCTCAGTGCCAAAAAATGGCGTTCTGAAAATCAGGATTCCATACAGTCTGTTCAATATGCATTGGCAAAAGAAACGATCAGCCGCTTTCCGGATTACGACCGGATCGGAATTATCCGGAACTGGTTACAGGGTATGGAGGCTCCTTCACTGAATATACAAACAGAGAATACGGTTTATCCGGGCGATCCGTTAAAAATAAGATTAACTTACAACAACGTGGAAAATATTCAGGTTTCTGTATATGAAAGCCTGAAAACAGCAGAGAGTATTCTTTTGGACCAAAGTAATAATACCAGCAAAAAAACAAATACTTATGGGAAACAGGTTGTCCGGCAAACTTATACATTGAATGCTCCGAACACCTATACTCCGGTAGATACCATCCTGTCGATTCCTATGACTCAACCTGGTATATACGAATGCGTAGTGACTGCCGGAAGTGGAGAGATTAAACTCAGCACCCTTTTTAGTGTTTCCCGTTTATCTGCATTACACAGAGATACACCTCTCGGGATACGGGAAATATTGGTAACCGATCTGAAAACAGGAAAACCACAGGAAAATGCAGAGGTTATTTATTATAAATGGACTCAAAGGCAACTTCAAAGAGAAGGTTCTGTAAAAACTGACCGGAATGGACTGGCTTCTTTACCCTTACATACGGATTATTATAATTACAAAGCAATCCTACCGGGGGATACCGCCATGTTATTTACGCCGGTCTCCGGATCCTGGGCCATTTCAGAAGACGTAATAGAAGATAAAAAACCATCCTACTGACAGACAGAGGCATTTACCGTCCGGGGCAACCGGTATTCTTCAAAGGGATTACCTTTATTCCCGGTAAAGAAAATCCACGGGTACTGGCAGGTCAGAAAGTGGAAATCACCCTGAAAGACCCCAATAATAAAGTAGTGTCCTCCCGGATTTTGACAACCAATGAGTTTGGATCTTTCCATGGAGAGTTCACCTTACCAGACCGGGGACTGGCAGGCAGTTACAGACTGAGTACAGATGTAATGAGCTCCACCTATTTTCATGTAGAAGAATATAAGCGTCCTACATTTAAAACGATTTTTCTCCTGTAACGGAAGAGATCAAATTTGGTGACCCGGTCGCTTTACAAGGAAAAGCACAAACTTTTTCCGGAGTGAGCTTACAAAATGGAAATGTAAATTACCGCATTGTAAGAAGATTTTGGCTGATTAGCCGGATGAGTCCTGTTTCATCCGAACAGGTCTCCGAAGGAAGCACAACGCTCCAACCGGATGGTTCTTTCGTGATCCGGTTTCAGCCCGAACGAAGCAAAACGGATAAAACTTCTCCACAAATCTATACATATGATATTTATGTAACCATTACTGATAGTAAGGGGGAAACTCAGGAAAGTAGCTATTCTGTTTCCGTAGGTGATAAAAGGTTACTTATTTCCACAACACTGACCGGAGAGGAGGAGAAAGAAACAATCAGCCCTCTGGTGAGAATCTCTACCATCAATAATCAACCGGTCAATCTACAGGGGACCTATCAGCTATTTTCCCTGGAAGAAACCAATGAGAAGGAAATATTGAAAGAAAAAGAGTTATTAAAATCCGGAACGTTTGAATCCTGGCAACCCATCCCTTCCTCCGTCTTTTCCAACCTACCCTCCGGAAGGATCAGAATACGCTTAGAGGCTCAGGACAGTAGAGGAGAAACAGGAGAATATATGCAGGATCTGGTCTTATACAGCCGGAAAGATAAACGCCCGCCCATTCAAACGATAGCCTGGCTACCGGAGAAAAGTGCACAGGTAGCTGCCGGCCAGACTGCGGAAGTATTATTCGGAACATCAGAAAAAACACATCCGTCTTATATGAGATATTTAATGGGAAACAATTAGTTAAAAGAGAATGGCTTATCCTCAACAACGAGAACCGGATCTTCCGCATACCTTTCATGGAGACCTACGGGGATTGGTTGAATGTGGCATTTACTATAGTAAAAGAAGGACAGGTCTACAGTCAACTGTTTACCATCAACCGCCAGTATCCGGATAAGAAACTGACCATTAAAACAGAAACATTCCGGGATCAACTCCAACCCGGAAGTTATGAAAACTGGAAGTTTAAGATCCTGACCGCAGACTCTGTTCCGGCGGTAGCTGAAGTATTAGCCAGTATGTATGATGCGTCCTTAGACCAGTTCTTTCCGTTCCGTTGGAGTCCGTCTTTTGAGAAGCCGATCTATAACTACACCTACCGGTACATATTCCAGAGAGGAAACAGCCTGAATAACACCTTTGCTTCCGACCGGCTGTGGAATAACTATCCCGTACCGGAATTCCAGTTCAACCAGTTGAACTGGCAGGGGATGATGGAGGATCTGTTCGTCCGCGGAGGAACCGGCATATTTGCTACCAGAAATGTAATGAGCAAGATGGCCGTTACGGAAAGTGCAGATATGGCCCCACAAGAGCCGGCAGAAGCAAAGGTAATGGCATATAGTGGTCAGGATAATCAGGAAGAGAACCCAGTAGTGCCCCCAGGTTCATCACCTGTTAATAACTCTCCGGTGATACGTACCAACTTCAATGAAACAGCGTTCTTCTACCCTGTTCTGCAAACAGACCCGGATGGCCGATTTGTAATTAGTTTCAATATTCCTGAGAGTAACACGACCTGGAAATTTCAATCTTTTGCTCATACAGTCGACCTGAAATACGGATTATTGTCAGAAGAAGTAATTACTCAGAAACCATTGATGGTGCTGCCTAATCTCCCCCGTTTTGTCCGGAAAGGGGATATGGTAAACATAACTACACAAATCATAAACCAGTCGGAAAACGAAATCTCCGGACTGGCGCGGATCGAGTTATTTGATCCGGCAACCAATGAACCTGTTATATGTCTGACGAAATCCCAATATCCATTCACTTTGCCATCCGGGCTTACAACAGAGGCGTCCTGGAAGATACTTGTTCCGGCAGGTACTGAACTACTGGGTATACGGATCCTTGCTGATTCTCCTGTTGCAAGTGATGGAGAACAACACATTTTACCGGTATTGCCGGATGAAATATTAATAACAGAAAGTTATCCTTTCTATCTGACAGGTGAAGGAGAACAAACCATAGAAGTTATTAAGGAAAGGAGTTCCGTTACCCGCCGTCCAGTACAGATGACACTCGAAATAAGCAGTAATCCGGTATGGTATGCCGTACAGGCCTTACCTACTCTCACCCAACCCAAAGATGAAGATATTCTTTCCTGGTTTGCTTCCTACTATAGCAACACATTAGCTACCTATCTGGTACATACAGCTCCCCGGATCCAACAGATCATTCAGGCATGGGCTGCACAGGGTGGAGATGCCCATACGCTTTATTCGAATTTACAGAAGAATGAGGAACTGAAAAACATCCTGTTAGAAGAGACTCCGTGGGTATTAGAGGCGGAAAAAGAGACCGAACAAAAACAACGGCTCTCTATATTGTTTGACCTGAACAGAGCTTCCCAGCAACGAGAAGCTGCATTGCAGGAGCTACAAAAACAACAACTACCTCTGGGTGGCTGGGGTTGGTTTAAAGGGTTCTCCCCCAACCGGCAGATGACTATTTTCATTCTGGAGAAAATGGGAGAAATGGTGGAAATGGGTGCCATGCAGTCCGGAGAAATTGAAAAACAGATGCAGATCCTGGCACTTAACTATTTGGACAGATGTATGCAAAATGATTATGAATCGTTGCAAAAAGCCGGCAAAATCTGAAAAATGTAATTCCTACTGCTGTTCAATTAGATTATTTATATATGCGAAGTTTCTACCGGGATCTGCCGGAGTTAGGAACTGCACATGAGGCGATCCGTTTCTATACTCAGGCAGCAGAGAATCATTGGGAAAAGGCTTCCCTATATGGAAAAGCCACAACTGGTATCCTGATGTACCGGATAGGTAAAAAGAATGTTTCCGACGCTATTTTATCCTGGTTCCGGAAAACGGCTACTACTTCCCGGGAAATGGGTATGTATTGGGCTAACAACCGCAGGAACACGGACTTTTTTGTGTCTCCTGTAGATGTGCATAGCATGATCATGGCCTTTTTCAGGGAGGCTTCCCCTCAACAGGCAGAAACAGATGCAATGAAGCAATGGTTACTGAACCAGAAACGGACCCAGCAATGGGACTCTCCCTTGTCTACCATGAATGCTATTTACAGCCTCTTAGCAACCGGTAGTGACTGGCTGAATGAAAATAACCGGATCACGATCCATTGGGGAGAACATCTGTTGGATACGAGTCAGGGAGAGATCGCTACAGGTTATATGAAAGAATCTGTTCCGGGGAGTAATATAAACCGTCAGATGGGAACCCTGCAAATTCATAAGGATGGGGTAACTCCTGCCTGGGGAGCAGTCTATAATCAGTACTTCGAATCCATACAGCATATTGAAAAACAGACAGGTGCCCTGCAAGTTGAAAAAAACTATTTATCGAGACCAATAGCGGGACAGAAAAACAATTATCGCCTGTTACCGGAGAACGACCCCTCAGAATAGGGGATAAGGTAATCGTCAGGCTGACCATACGGACAGACAGAGAGATGGAATTTGTTCATTTAAAAGATCTGCGTGCCGGATGCTTTGAACCATCAGGTCAATTATCTGGTTTTAGATATAGGGAAAGTCTGATGTACTATGAATCTTCTAAGGATATTTCCGAACAATTCTTCTTTGAACGTTTACCGGCTGGAACGTATGTATTGGAATATCCGGTATATGTTTCCCGGAAAGGGGAATATAGTAGTGGTATCAGCACAATCCAGTGTTTATATGCACCTGAATTTGTTTCCCATACCCAGGGAGAGAGAATTTTGGTACAAGAATAAACTTTCCGGTCTGATTTTCGTCAGATTATTATTAACTTTGTCAAATAGAACGATCATAAAGAAAAGATATATGAAACAGATTATTTTTATTGTTATGGCTATGTTCCTTGCTGTTGGTACACTTTCAGCACAGAACAATCCGGTTATTTCCGTACAGGAAACAACCCATGACTTCGGGGAAATAATGGAAGGAAACGGAACAGTTTCCCATACATTTACAGTAGAAAATACGGGAGATATGCCACTGGTCATTACGCGTGTAGTAGCGTCCTGTGGCTGTACGACTCCGGAATGGACTAAAGAACCGATCGCACCGGGTAAAACCGGCAATATTGCGGTTACTTTTGACCCGAAAGGCCGTCCGGGACCATTTTCGAAAACCATCTCCGTTTATAGTAACGGGAAATCCGGTAGTTATATTCTAACTATACGCGGAGACGTAAAATAAGTAGAAAATAGTTTTCAGACTATTCTTATATACCATGAAACAATTGATCACTGTCTTTATTTTATTACTCTCTTCTGTCTGTCTGATACAGGCACAGGATAGTGCCATTATTAGTTGCGAAGAGGTAGTTTATGACTTCGGTACAATTGTTGAATCAGATGGTCTGACAAGTCATACATTTGTTATAAAAAACACGGGGGATGCTCCTTTGGTCATCACCCGTGTTACTGCTTCCTGTGGTTGTACAACCCCGGAATGGACAAAAATACCGATTGAGCCGGGTACATCAGGAGATGTCAGGATCACTTATGATCCTAAAGGCCGTCCGGGACCTTTCCGCAAAAAGATTGCCGTTTATAGTAATGGCAAAAAGGGTTCGTTCACTTTAACAATAAAAGGGACAGTGGTTAAAGAACCCATCGCTCCTCCGGTTACTTATTCTTTCCGGATCGGGGATCTGAAAATTCAGTCTGATCAGATTGATTTCAAAAACCTGTTGGAAGATGAAACACGCGGGGAAAAGCTCACCATCAAAAATGAAGGAAAAGTTCCTGTAAATATCCGTCAGGGAAAAACACCTTCTTTTCTGACTGTGAATATTCATCCGGAACGTTTAGGTACAGGTGAGACAGGGGATATCACTGTTTTATTTGATGCAGCAGAAGCCAAACGGAAAGGACAGGTATCAGCTGATATACCCATCATACTGGAAGGTACAAGAAAAAAAGGATTAACCGATCTGATTCGGGTGTCCGGAAATATCATTGACAATTTTAGCAAGTTATCTGCTTCTGAGCGAGCCGAAGCTCCCTCTATGACTTTATCAAGTACGCTAATAGAGTTTGGTAAAACAGATCATACGAAAAGCGGCTTTATGTCATTCATTCCATTTATCGGAGGAAAAGCCAGCGAAACAGTAACCATTACCAATAACGGAAAAAAGAATCTATCCATTTATAGTATCACCAGTGATCATGAATTGGTGGATATATCCGGCGGAAAGAAAGAAATCAAACCAGGTACAACATCTGTCTATAAGATCACAATACGTGCAAAAGACATTGAAAATAAATTAGAGTCATTTATTACCATTGTATGTAATGACCCTAACGGGCCGGTACGACTCATCAAAGTAACTGCAGAAGAATAATTTTGTAATAACTATTTTATGGAACATCCGGAAAATGCCGATCTATATAAAGGGTTGAAAGTAAACAAAGGAGTAGCAGACGCTCCGACAGTCAATCCTTACCTGAAAAAAAGAATACAGCGCACTGAGTACACTCCTTCAGAATTTGTAGAGGGTATACTGAGAGGAAATATAACGATCCTCAGCCAGGCTGTCACACTGGTCGAAAGTGCAAAAATGGAGCATCAGCAAATTGCCCAGGAGATCATTGAAAAATGTCTTCCGTTTGCCGGCCGGTCCGTACGAATTGGTATTACAGGTGTCCCGGGAGCCGGAAAAAGTACCTCCATAGATGCTTTTGGAATGCATTTGCTTGAGCAAGGTAGAAAATTAGCTGTTCTGGCAATTGATCCCAGTAGTGAGCGTTCCAAAGGAAGTATCCTGGGAGATAAGACCCGTATGGAAGAGCTTTCCAGAGAAAAAAATGCATTTATTCGCCCTTCTCCTTCTGCCGGGTCATTGGGTGGAGTGGCACGTAAAACACGGGAAACGATCGTACTTTGTGAAGCTGCAGGTTTTGACACAGTTTTTGTTGAGACAGTAGGAGTAGGACAAAGTGAAACAGCCGTTCATTCCATGGTGGATTTCTTCCTTTTGATCCAGTTAGCCGGAACGGGTGATGAACTTCAAGGCATTAAAAGAGGAATCATGGAAATGGCCGACGGGATCATTATTAACAAAGCGGACGGAGATAATATAGAAAAAGCCAGACTGGCTGCTTCCCAGTTCCGGAATGCACTGCACCTGTTTCCGATGCCTGATTCCGGATGGACTCCCAAGGTGCTGACTTATTCCGGATACTATAAACTGGGTATTAAGGAAATCTGGGACATGGTAAATGAATATATCGCCTTTACTAAAAAGAACGGCTACTTCCATCTGAAACGGAATGAGCAGGCGAAATACTGGATGTACGAAAGCGTTAATGATACCTTACGTGACACCTTCTATCACAATCCGGTAGTTGAAAGCCTGTTAAAAGAGACTGAACAGAAAGTACTGAATAATGAAGTAAGTTCATTTATCGCAGCTAAGCAGATGATTGACCTGTTTCTACAAGATCTGTCCCGTAAATAAATTCATTTCATTATATAAAAAATCCCCGCCTGATTTACAGACGGGGATTTTTTATATAATAGTTATCAACTTGTTTATATGCTTAAATAGAAGATACCTGCAAGGTATTCAACAGATCCCGGTTGATCGGCTTATCATTCTTAATTGCCTTAGAAAATGGTATATAGATAATCTGATCATTCTGCAATCCGATCATTACATTCCGTTGATCTTCCAGTAATGCATCAATAGCAGCCACTCCCATACGGGTCGCTAAAATACGATCCTGAGCTGTTGGAGATCCTCCCCGTTGTAAGTGACCTAAAATAGAGACACGTACATCAAACTGAGGATACTCTTTCTTTACTCTTTCCGCAACTCCCATAGCTCCTCCAGTGACCTCACTTTCTGCAACTAATACAATACTACTGTTCTTTGACTTCCGGAATCCATTCTCGATCATTTCCGCTAACTGGTCTTTTTCCAAAGAGATCTCAGGGATCAAAGCGGCCTCTGCTCCGGCAGCAATAGCACCATTCAGTGCAAGAAATCCAGCATCACGTCCCATCACCTCAATAAAGAAAAGACGATCATGAGAGGTAGCCGTATCACGAATCTTATCCACGCATTCCATAATGGTATTCAAGGCAGTATCATATCCAATAGTGGTATCTGTACCAAACAAATCATTATCAATAGTACCTGGTAAACCCACGATCGGATAATTGAACTCCTGCGCAAAGATCCGTGCTCCGGTTAATGTTCCATCTCCCCCGATAGTAACCAATGCATCAATTCCTTCTTCCTGAAGACGTTCATAAGCGAACTTACGCCCTTCAGGGGTCTTAAATTCCAGACAACGGGCTGTTTTTAAAATAGTACCACCCCGTTGAATTATATTACTTACATTCTGATTTGTAAACTCTTCAATTTCACCGGTGATCAAACCTTTGTAACCACGGTAAATTCCTTTTACTCTCATTCCATTATAAATGGCGGAGCGTGTCACTGCACGGATCGCAGCATTCATTCCCGGAGCATCACCTCCTGATGTCAATATACCAATACACTTAAATCTTGTCATAGCGTATGTGCTTTTAAAATATTCCCAACAAAAATAGTAATAATTTAGTCAACTCTTTAACTTTTTGTTAAACTTAACAGAGTTGTCATACCTAATCGTTACGAATTAAGTTCTTTTATCCGCATTGCGACCTTCTCCATTAACCATGTCGGAGTAGAGGTTGCACCACAAACTCCCACTGTTTCCACCCCATCCGGTAATAATTCTGTAATTTCCTGAGCATCTGATATAAACACGGTATGGGGATTCGCTTTCTTACACTCTTCAAAAAGCATTCTTCCGTTTGAACTTTTTTCCCCCGCCACAAAATAGATCCAGTCATGCCGGGAAGCAAATGCTTTAACATTTGGTAAACGATTGGCTACCTGCCGGCAAATCGTATCGTAAAAATGAAAGTTTACTTTTCCGGATATTCTTTTTTGTATTGCCTCCATTATATCCTGAAAACCATCCAACGGTTTCGTTGTCTGGGAAAAAAGAGCGATATCCCGGTCAAAATCCAGCCGGTCCAGATCTTCTGTTTTCTCTATCACAATAGCGTTTCCATCTGTCTGGCCTACCAGACCGTTTACTTCTGCATGTCCCTTTTTTCCATAAATAACCAGTTGCGTTTGATTATGACGTGTTTCCTGATAACACTTATGAATTTTTTGTTGCAATCTTAACACAACAGGACAGGTGGCATCAATAATCGTTATGTTATTTTTTTCCGCGGTCAAATAGGTAGAGGGAGGCTCTCCATGAGCCCGTAAAAGGACTTTTTTATCCTTCAAAAAACGAAATTGCTCATGATCAATTGTATGCAAACCCAGCTCCTTCAACCGGGCAACTTCCAGACTGTTATGAACAATATCTCCCAAACAATAAAGAATTTCTTTAGAGTCCAGTTCTTTCTCCGCACTTTTAATGGCATTCACCACTCCGAAACAGAATCCGGAACCTTTATCTATTTCAACTTTAATCATATCTGCAAAGATAAGCGATATTGATTATATCTAAAAAATCACAGTGGCTTTACTTAGTTACAACCTGATTGAATTGTTCTAATAACCATTCTTTTTGTTCTTCGATCGACATATCAGAATTATCCAGCACGATTGCATCATCCGCCTTCTTTAAAGGTCCTTCCTTCCGGGTAGTATCCAGGAGATCACGCTCCTGAACATTTCTCAGAACTTCTTCAAATGTAACACTTTCCCCTTTCGCTAAAGATTCATCGAGCCGCCTTTGGGCTCTCACTTCCGGCTTCGCCGTAACAAAGATCTTTAATTCCGCATCCGGAAATATGACAGTACCGACATCTCTTCCGTCCAGAACCACTCCTTTAGTTTCCCCCATTTGCTTTTGCTGGGAAACCAGCGCTTTCCGGACAAAAGATAAAGCGGCAACCGGGCTAACCCATCCGGCCACCTCCATCGTACGGATTTCTTTTTCTATATTTTCCCCATTCAGATAGGTATCAGGTCTTCCTGTTTCAGGATTGAATACAAACGAAATATGGATATCCTTCATTGATCTTTCCAGTTTCTCTGTATCTATCGTGCCATTCTTTATAATACCATTTCGCATACTGTACAGTGTAACTGCCCTGTACATAGCACCCGTATCGATATAGGTATACCCGATCTGTCTGGCCAAATCTTTCGCCATTGTGCTTTTTCCACAGGAAGAATAACCATCTAATGCTATTACGATTTTCTTCATTTCTATAATCTCTTTTATCAAGGTTTAAAATCTGCCAATGTCATGGAAACACTTACCATTAAAGACATCGCAGAAGGATGATATTTTGCGACGGAAACACCTACGTCAAACATTTTTATTTTTACACCGGCACCAGCCGAGAAGCCACTTAGTTTATTTCCTGTCTGCAACTTCATATCCATATTTGATTTCGGATTAAACCCGACTCCCAACCAAAAGTTTTCCGAAGGAAGATAGTCAATCCCCAACACCAGATGTTTGGCAAATGAACGGAAAAAAGCATCCTCCTGATGCTCTTTATCCACATGATCTATGTAATCAAATTTCCAGCGATTCAAATACATGGCAGTAAGAGAAAAACGAAAAGGTGCATGGTCCATCCTTTTACTAACGCCTAATTGAATATCCCACGGCATTTTTTGCCGTTCATCCTCATAGGCAGTCAATTGTGCACCGATATTTTTCAATACGATCCCGGCAGAAAACTCATTCTCCGAATTATAATAACTCAGACCGGCATCCACAGCTATCCCTATCGAAGAGTAACTTTCCAACCCCGAATAAAGAAATTTCAAGCTTACTCCTCCCCGCCAGCGATCCGTCAGATCATAAGAGAAGAATCCCGTCAGATTAATATCATTTGCTGAAAAATCCCCTTCGTATATATTATCCGTACTCATCTGTTTGAATGTACCATAGTGTATGTAGCTGACTCCGATTCCCCATGCGCTTCTCTCTTTTAAAGCTTTGGTAAATAAGGCACTTCCTACATTTATATCTGATATATAATTCATATAGTTGAGATTGACCATTCCATCCATTTCTCCCCCCAATAAACCAGGATTGTGAAAGATCATCGAAGGATCTCTTTCTATTAATGAAATATGATTTCCACCTAATGCATTGATACGCGTAGAAGTGGGATAACGTAAGAAGGTAAAAACCTCTTCTCCTGTCTGTGCAAAAATAGTCTGTAACGTACAGAGGGGAAGGAGGATTAATAATATTTTTTTCATATTTTTTTTCAACAAAAAGCATTCAAAGATACATTAATTCGGAAAAATGTTTTTACTTTACATCGGTAATCACCGGCAGAAGACATATTTCTCTAACAAACCAAACGGAGAAAAACTTAAAAAGGTATATGAAAGCCTCTATTTTTCTTCTACAGGAAAAAAATACGACTTAAATTGTATTTTCTTTCGGTTTTGTGAAGTGATATATAAAATAATTTATATTTTTGCCGTACTGGAAAACACATAAAACATTATAAAAGTATGGAAATCAAGAAATCACCAAAAGCTGACTTAGAGAAAGGCAAAACGCTCGGTATCCTGATGGGTATGGTAGTGGCTCTTGCTGTTCTGTTTGTTGGATTCGAATGGGGAACCCGCGATGTACAGGTT
The DNA here is from genome assembly GCA_021201865.1 of Tannerellaceae bacterium. Lineage (GTDB taxonomy): Bacteria > Bacteroidota > Bacteroidia > Bacteroidales > Tannerellaceae > UBA4116. The sequence continues at coordinate 69,628 of JAJQEE010000059.1, forward strand.
GTAGTATATGAAGGCGTTGCGGACATTATCGCAGAAGAAGAGATCGAGATCACAAGACCTGAGAATGCTCCTCCTCCTCCTCCTCCTCCAGCTCCTGTTGTTACAGAGGTTCTGAACGTTGTGGAAGATGACGTTGAATTGGAACAACAGGAAATTCTGTCTTCTGAAGATAGTCAGGATGCTGCACAGGTTCAGACATATGTAGCCCCTGCAGTGGTAGAAGAAGAAGAAGAATCAGCTCAACAGATTTTTACTGTTGTAGAAGAGATGCCTCAATTCCCGGGTGGTGAAGGTGAATTGTTGAAATTTATCAGTAGATCAATCAAATATCCTGTTATCGCACAGGAAAATGGTATTCAGGGCCGTGTTGTTTGCTCATTCGTAGTAAACCGTGACGGATCTATCGTAGATGCAGAAGTTGTTCGTGGTGTTGACCCGTCATTAGATAAAGAAGCTCTTCGTGTGATCAGCACCATGCCTAAATGGTCCCCTGGTAAACAGAGAGATAAACCTGTACGTGTAAAATATACTGTTCCTATTACTTTCAGATTACAGTAATATTTATAGTAAATATAATATTAAAAAAGGCTGCTAACATGTATTTGCAGCCTTTTTTGCATGATCATCCAAACTTAATTATCTTATGGTATTATCCTTTGAAGAGATTCTGCAAAGAGTCGAAAAAGAAATATCTTCACTTGAATTAAATTTCCCTCCTGCAAGTTTATACACTCCGATTGAATATATCCTGTCTTTAGGAGGGAAAAGAATTCGTCCGGCTCTTGCCTTAATCGCATGTAATATCTACAGTGATCATATAGAATCCGCGATAAAGCCAGCTTTAGGAATAGAGGTATTCCATAATTTCACCTTATTACATGATGATCTGATGGACCAGGCAGATCTGAGAAGAAATCAACAAACCGTACATAAAAAATGGGGGGATAATACGGCCATCTTATCCGGAGATGCAATGTTAATCGTTGCATATAAATTGATAGGAGAAACACCACCCAATTATTTAAAACCCATATTGGATCTTTTCACAAAAACAGCCATGGAGATTTGTGGAGGGCAACAATATGATATGGAATTTGAATCCCGTACAAATGTCCGGGAAGAAGAATATATGGAAATGATCCGCCTAAAAACAGCTGTTCTTCTTGGCTGTAGTCTGAAAATGGGAGCTCTGACGGGAGGAGCGTCAGAAAAAGAAGCGGATCTATTGTATCAATATGGGATTCATATTGGTTTAGCCTTTCAATTAATGGATGATCTATTAGATGTATATGGAGATACGGCCTCATTTGGAAAAAAAATCGGGGGAGACATTCTATGTAATAAAAAGACATTTTTATTAATCAATGCCTTTAAACATGCTTCGGGACAACAAAAAGAGAAATTGAATCATTGGATTGCTAAAAAAGAATATGATCCGGCCGAAAAAATCAGCCAGTTTATACAAATATATAATGAGCTTCAGGTGAAAGAAATCACAGAGAAAAAAATACAGTATTATTACAATCAGGCAACAGAATGTTTGAAGGGATTAACCATTCCACAGGCACGATTGCAGACTCTGATTAAAGTGTCTGAACTTTTAATGAACCGGAAATCTTAATGAGAAATCTGATTGATACCCACTGCCATCTATATCTGGAAGAATTTGATCAGGATAGAGAACAATTGATTGACCAGGCCAAAAAGTCAGGGATTGAATTATTACTTCTACCCAATGTAGATACAACAACTATAGAGCAGATGCATGTAGTATGTGATCAGTATCCTGAATTTACCTACCCAATGATGGGATTACATCCAACGAGTGTAAATCCGGATTACAAAAAAAACTTACTGGCTATAGAATCCTGGCTTGGTAAAAGGGATTATTGTGCAATCGGAGAAATTGGGATTGATCTATACTGGGATAAAACGTATTTAAAAGAGCAGAAGATCGTTTTTGAAGAACAACTCGCATGGAGCATAGAACTGAACTTACCGGTTGCAATCCATACACGGAATGCTTTTCCGGAGGTTTTTGAATGTATTCATAAAATAGGAGCCTCGCAATTGAAAGGAGTATTTCACAGTTTTTCCGGAACAGAAACTGAATTATCTGAAATTAAAAAATTAGGCAATTTCAAAATTGGAATTAATGGAGTGATAACATTTAAAAATTCCCGGTTAGACGAAATAATCCGGGATGCAGACATTCAGGATATTTTACTCGAAACGGATGCGCCCTATCTTTCACCGGTACCTTACAGAGGAAAAAGAAATGAGCCGGTTTATATTTGGGAAACGGCCAAAAAGGTGTCCGATATTTATAAAATACCAGTTGAAGAGACAGTAAAAATCACGAAAAAAAATGCCCTAAATCTGTTTAAAAACATCTCTAATAAAGGGGAGTTAAACAATATGAGGGGTTAGGAGAAAATTTATTGAGAAGATATAGTTGATAAATCAATCAAAAACTTTAGATTTGTGCACCAAAACGTTTGCAATTGGGATTTTTTTCGTATTTTGCGCTCGTTTTAAAAGGAGGAGATGCCTGTTTTGAAGTCATCCAAATTATGGAGAGATGCTCGAGTGGTTGAAGAGGCACGCCTGGAAAGCGTGTATACGCCTAAAGCGTATCGCGGGTTCGAATCCCGCTCTCTCCGCATCAGGAGATACCATGAAACAATTTATAACAAAAAAATAAAATAAAAAAGAGAATTATTAATCTTAAAAATTGAACACACAATGAAAAAGTTATTTGCAAAAACATTCTTGAGTTTATGTGCTCTTGGAACTTCTACTGCAGTTTTTGCGCAGGAAGCTTCTGAACAACTTATCGAAGGTGGTATACACCAGGCTTTAAAAACTAAATTTATTGAAGGTGGTGCAGACTTCATGAGTTTAGTAGCTATTGCTTTGATACTTGGTTTAGCTTTCTGTCTGGAAAGAATTATTTATCTGAACTTAGCAGATACAAATGCTGATACTTTATTGAAAGGCATCGAAGAAGCTCTTGATAGAGGAGACGTTGAAGGAGCAAAAACTATTGCACGTGATACAAGAGGTCCTATTGCATCTATTGCTTATCAAGGTTTAATGAGAATTGACCAGGGTATTGATGTAGTTGAAAAATCAATTATTTCTTACGGTGGTGTACAAGGTGGTTTGTTAGAGAAAAATCTTTCCTGGATCACATTATTTATCGCTATGGCTCCTTCATTAGGATTCTTGGGTACAGTTATCGGTATGATCATGTCATTCGACAAAATTGAACAAGTAGGTGATATCAGTCCAACAGTTGTAGCAGGTGGTATGAAAGTGGCTTTGATTACAACAGTAGGTGGTCTTGTTGTTGCTTTGATCCTGCAGGTTTTCTATAACTATTTGTTAAGCAAATTGGAAGCAATCTTAAACAAAATGGAAGATGCTTCAATCTCTTTGATTGACTTAGTTATCAAATACAACCTTAAATACAAAAAATAATTATAACTATGGCAGTTACTAAAATAAGAAAGATATCCAGTTGGACATTATTGGCATCTGCTGTCATTAGTGTGGCTGTACTGGTTATATTCTATACAGGCGGTGTAGTTAATCCCGGAGAAGAGATGAAGGAATATGCTCAAACAAATCTTCTGATCAATTGGGTATATGTATTATTCGGGCTTACGGTATTGAGCACTTTCATTTTTGCATTATGGCAGTTCATTAATCTATTTAGAACAAATGCGAAATCAGCTCTTACAGCTTTAGGAGTGCTTGTTGGATTTGCTGCAATTATGTTAATAGCTTACTCTATAGGTGATGGAACTCCGCTACCAATGATCAATTCGGATTCAGCAGAGTATAATACTGAGACCTGGTTGAAAGTGACAGACATGTGGATCTATTCTATATATATCCTGATTGCGATGATCGTTTTAGCTGTAGTAGCAGGTAGTGTGAAAAGAATTTTGAATAAGTAATAACGATTAGATAAAGTAAGCAAAAATGGGTAAAAAAAGAAAGACACCGGGTATTAATGGTTCTTCGTCTGCCGATATTGCTTTCATGTTGCTTATCTTCTTCCTTATTACGACTTCTATGGATACAGACAAAGGTTTAGCAAGACGTTTGCCACCACCTGTACCCAAAGAACAGAAGGAACAAAATGATATAGATATCAAAAAGAGAAATTTGCTTGTCGTACTGATTAACAGTAACAACCAGATTCTCTGTGGAGATCAGTTCATTGATATCTCGCAATTGAAAGACAGAGTAAAAGATTTCATTGATAACCCATATAATGATGAGCATATGCCGGAAAAAATGGAAGTAGAAGTTCCTTTCTTCGGCAACCAGATGGTAACAAAAAACCACATTATTTCTTTACAGAATGACCGTGGCACCGAATATCAGGCATATATAGATGTTCAGAATGAATTGGCGGCAGCTTATAATGAATTGAGAAATGATGTTTCTCAGAAAAAATTCGGTAAATTATTTGCTGACTTAGATGAAGAACAACAAAAGGCTGTGCAGATGATCTATCCTCAAAAGATATCAGAAGCAGAACCTAAAAATTATGGAGATAAATAGGAATGGGAAAGTTTAGTAAAGCAGGCGGTAGAGAAATGCCTGAATTAAATACAGCATCATTACCTGACTTAGTATTTGCTTTCTTATTCTTTATCATGATGGTAACCACCATGCGTGAAGTAACATTGAAAGTGGTATTTAAGGCTCCACAGGCAACTGAGCTTCAAAAGCTTGAAAAGAAATCACTGGTAACTTTCATTTATGTAGGGCAACCTACACAAGACCTGAGAGCTAAAATGGGATCTGAAACTCGTATTCAGTTGAATGATCAATTCGCTGAAACATCAGAAATTCAGGATTACATTGCTCAGGAAAAATCAAGTATGAAAGAAGAAGACCAACCATTTATGACAGTATCTATCAAAGCTGACAGAGAAACCAAAATGGGTGTGATTACTGATATCAAACAAGCACTTCGTGAAGCATACGCACTTAAAATTAGTTATTCTGCAGCTCAAAGGGCAGAATAAGAAAAAACTAATACATAACAAAAAAGGTAGAATATTTATTCTGCCTTTTTTTGTTGTATCCGTATACCTTATCATGAATAGTATCTTTAACTACTTCATATTGGTCATTTAAATCCAGGTTCCCATAAGTCATCAGAAGCAGATCCAACCACTCTCCTCCAGGACGGTAAGGAGGCTGTTTATAGGAATGGTGGTTTAACCTAAAACCTAAACGCTCATAGAAGCCAATTCTACGCTTTGAAAACTCATCCTGTGGTAGTTTCTACCTCCAGGACTATCGGTAACTTACAAAGCTCCATAAACTGTTTTAAAGCCTTTGCTCCTATTCCACCATTCCGGGCCTTTTCATCTATCGCAAAATGTTCCACATATATAAATGTTTCAAAAGTCCATGCAGTAATAAATCCGACATAGATTTCTTCTTTCATCAAAGCATTTATTTTAAATGCCGGATTTCCTACAAGAAGATTTTTCACCAACTCAAAATCTCTTCTTTCAGATATAGGAAAAGAAGAAAGATAGGTTTCTTCTATGTACTCCAATAATTTTTTATCACAAGGACTAACAGGCTTATATCCTATTGTCTGTTTTGTTTTCATAATGAATAAGTGTTAATAAACCAATTAAGAGAAGTTATAATAATAATTATTTCAGCGATGAAACCAGAAAGAATTTAATAAATTACTTATATTTGTATTAAATCGTAAGCAACCCATTTACTGACATACAAATATATTCAAATTATGGCACATCATCAATTAGATGCATTGGACGAAAAGATTCTTAAATTAATTATTAATAATGCCCGTATGCCTTTTCTCGAAGTTGCCAGGGAATGTAACGTTTCAGGAGCTGCTATTCATCAGCGAATTCAGAAACTTACCAACCTGGGAGTAATTAAAGGTTCTGAATTCATCATTGACAATACGAAAGTTGGTTATGAAACATGTGCATATATAGGATTATTTTTAAAATCTCCGGGGCAATTTCCTTCTGTGACAGAAGCTTTAAGAGAGATTCCGGAAGTAGTGGAATGCCATTACACAACTGGCCAATATGATTTGTTTATTAAGATCTATGCCAAAAACAATCAGCATCTATTAAACATTATACATACAAAACTTCAACCCTTAGGGTTAGCCAGAACAGAGTCTCTTATCTCTTTTAAGGAAGCCTTCAAAAAACAGATCCCTATAGATATAGAGGAGAACAATGAAATAGAATAAAAAATCCCGGGTCAATTCTGATCCGGGATTTTTTGTTTAATAAATATATTTCTTAGAATTCCGCATTATTCGGAGTTCGTGGAAAAGGTATCACATCCCGGATATTTGCCATTCCTGTTACGAAAAGAAGCAAACGCTCAAATCCTAATCCAAAGCCTGAGTGAGGGGCCGTTCCGAACCTACGGGTATCCAGATACCACCAAATATCTTTTGTCGGTACTCCCATTTCATTAGCCCGGCGGGATAGTTTTTCAAGATCTTCTTCACGTTGTGAACCTCCTATGATCTCCCCGATTTTCGGGAATAAAACATCCATAGCCCGCACAGTCTTTCCATCTTCATTTTGTTTCATATAGAAAGATTTAATTTCTTTCGGATAATCCGTCAGAATAACCGGACATTTAAAATGCTCTTCCACCAGATATCGCTCATGTTGTGAAGCCAGATCTGCTCCCCAGAAAATAGGGAACTCAAATTTACGTCCGTTAGCAACCGCCTCTTCCAGAATCTTTATACCTTCCGTATATGTCAGACGGATAAAGTGTTGTTTAAGGACAAACTCCAGGCGTTCTATCAGCTCTTTATCAAACATATTATTCAGGAATTCAATATCCTCTCTACAATGGTTTAATGCCCACTGTATACAATATTTGATAAAGTCTTCAGCCAACTGCATGTTCTCTTCTATTTCATTGAATGCAACCTCCGGCTCAATCATCCAAAATTCTGCCAGGTGACGTGGAGTATTTGAGTTTTCAGCCCGGAAAGTAGGCCCAAATGTATAAATGGCCCCTAATGCCATAGCAGCCAATTCCCCTTCCAATTGTCCGGAAACAGTCAGACTGGCCTGTTTTCCGAAGAAATCCTCTTTATAATCAATAGATCCTCCTTCATCTTTTTTCAGGTCATACAAGTTCATTGTAGTCACCTGAAACATCTGTCCGGCACCTTCACAATCAGAACCTGTAATGATTGGAGTATGAAAATAAAAGAATCCTCTTTCATGGAAAAACTGATGGATAGCAATTGCCATGTGATGACGAATACGGAATACAGCACCAAAGGTATTCGTGCGGGGACGCAGATGCGCTATTTCTCTCAGAAATTCCAATGAATGTCCTTTTTTCTGTAAAGGATAAGTTGCAGGATCTGCAGATCCATATATTTCAATTTCAGTTGCCTGCACCTCTGCACTTTGTCCTTTACCCTGTGATTCTACCAATACTCCGTTTACACTGATACAGGCTCCGGTAGTAATAGGTCTCAGGAATTCCTCTCCGAACTTCTCAATATCTACAACGATCTGAATATTATTAATGGTAGAACCGTCATTTAAGGCAATAAAATTGACCTGTTTGCTACCCCGGCGGGTACGAACCCACCCCTTTACATTAACGGTTGAACCAAAAGTTGTACTTTTAAGTACATCTACAATTTTTGATCTTGTAATTGTTTCCATATTCGTAGTTATAACTTAGATAAGATAATAAGATAGCCGGTCTAAAGGAACCGGCTATCTTAGGAAATTTATTCAAACGCTCCCATTCGAAGCGCGTTTACCTCTCTTTCGTTAAGATAGCGCCATTTGCCACGACTCAAATTTTTCTTGGTAAGACCGGCAAAATACACACGATCTAATTTAATGACATGGTAGCCCAATGATTCAAAGATACGACGGACAATACGGTTTCGTCCGGAATGGATTTCAATCCCTACCTGGCTCTTATCATCTTCACTTGCATAACTGATCGCATCTGCATGGATCTCTTCATCCCCTAATTCCAGACCATTTGCAATTTTCTCCATATCTTCAATAGCTACATTTTTATCCAGCCATACATGATAGATCTTCTTTTTCTTAAAAGAAGGATGAGTCAGTTTGGATGCCAAATCTCCATCATTCGTCAGTAACAGAACACCTGTTGTATTTCTATCCAGACGACCAACAGGATATATACGTTCCTGACAGGCATTTTTTACCAAGTCCATCACCGTACGACGTTCCTGAGGATCTTCAGAAGTTGTCACACAGTTTTTGGGTTTATTCAATACAATGTAAACTTTACTTTCGATCTGCACCGGCTGCTCATGGAATAAAACCTTATCAGCACGAGTGATCTTAGTACCCAACTCTGTTACCACCTGGTCATTTACCTTTACTACACCTGCCTGGATAAACTCATCCGCTTCACGACGGGAACAAACTCCGGCATTAGAAAGATACTTATTCAAACGGATAGGTTCATTCGGGTCCGCTAAAACTTCCTTATACTTCAATTGCTTCCGGAAATTATACTTAGCATGCGGATTATAATCCGAAGTACGACGTCTCATATCATTATTTGGACGTCTGTTGTTATACCCTCTGTTATTACCATATCCTCCGTTATTGTAACCTCCATTGTTACCGTAACCACCACCATAACCACCGCGGTTGTTTCCATAAGAAGGTCTTCCTCCACCCCGGTTATCATACTGATTCATACGGGCATCCCCTACACGTGATCTTCTCTTCTTCAAACCGTCTGCATTCATTCCATCACCGGAAGGAGTGGCAGAGTAAGCTCTTCCTGACCTATCTTCATATCCACCCTGACGAACAGGACGATTATTATAAGGACGGTCATAATTGTTATTCCCATAGGAAGGACGGTTATTCCCATAAGAGGGTCTGTTATTACCATACCCGGAATTATTGCCATATCCTCCCCGGTTGTTATCATAACTCCGTGGACGATTTTGCTGACGATCTCCATATTGGGAACGGTTATCTCCATAAGATCTGTATCCTCCATCCTGTTGCGGACGGTTATACGATCTACGCTCATAGTTGTTACTATCAGGTCTGTTGTATCCCTGATTGTAAGGTCTTCTTTCAGTTTCCTGATCTGTGTTTTCCCTTCTGATACTTGGTATCACTTTTCTTGGGCGCGCTTGAGAATCATCTCTTTCTTCTGTGCTCATTACTGTAAATTAATAAAAAATTTAACGACTTCGGCGACCTCACGGCCTCCCCTTATTATATCTCTAAATACCTGTATAATTATGCGGCGATATTGCCTTTAATTCTGCTTTCACTTTATCACTTACCTGTAAAGTTTCAATAAACTCACAAATGGATTTTTCCGTTATTTCTTCATTTGTCCGGGTTAAAGCCTTCAACGCTTCATAAGGTTTTGGATATCCTTCCCGACGTAAAATCGTTTGTATACCTTCCGCAACTACTGCCCAACATCCATCCAGATCCCGGAACAAAGCTCTCTCGTTTAACAACAACTTTCCTAAGCCTTTTGTTAAACTCTTAAATGAAATTTCTATGTGTGCCATTGGAACACCCACATTCCGCAGAACTGTTGAATCAGTAAGATCCCGTTGTAAACGGGAAATGGGTAATTTTGCAGATAGATGTTCTAAAATAGCATTTGCTATACCCAGGTTCCCTTCAGCATTTTCAAAATCGATCGGGTTTACCTTATGAGGCATGGCAGAAGAACCCACTTCACCAGCTTTAATCTTCTGCTTAAAATATTCCATAGATATATATTGCCAGAAATCACGATTTAAATCAATCAAAATAGTATTGATACGTTTCATTCCATCAAAGATGGCAGCTAAATTATCATAGTTTGAGATCTGTGTGGTATATTCTTCCCTTTGAAGACCTAACACCTCATTCACAAATAAATTTCCAAAGCCTTTCCAATCATAATCCGGATAAGCAATTTTATGTGCATTAAAATTACCGGTAGCACCTCCAAACTTAGCAGATACCGGGATAGATTTTAATTGAAGCAGTTGCTGTTCCAGACGGTAAACAAAAACCCTTACCTCTTTCCCCAACCGGGTAGGAGAAGCTGGCTGTCCATGAGTTTTAGCAAGCATAGGAATATCTTCCCATTCTTCAGCATATCTTTTCAGGATGCTGATCACTTCCTCTAAGCCTGGATAGTAAATAGCCTCCATAGCATCTTTTAAAGACAGAGGAACAGAAGTGTTATTAATATCCTGGGAAGTAAGACCAAAATGGATGAACTCTTTATAATCTTCTAAGGAGAGTAAATCAAATTTTTCTTTAATAAAATACTCAACAGCCTTTACATCATGATTTGTTACGCTCTCAATTTCTTTGATGCGTTCCGCATCTTCTATAGAGAAATCTTCATAAATTTTACGTAATGACATTTTATTTTCTTCTGTCATTAACGATTGCAACTGCGGCAAAAATCCGGATAAAGTGATAAAATATTCGATCTCTACTTTTACTCTATATTTAATCAAAGCATATTCTGAAAAATATGCCGCTAATCCTTCCGCTTTGCTTCTGTACCTCCCATCAACGGGTGAAATGGCTGTTAAAGTTGATAATACCATACCTATTATTAATTCAGATTACAAAGGTAATGCATTTCTCTGTAAAAAAAGGCACATAAAGAAAAGTTTTTTATTTTTTCCATGGAAAAGTTTGGAGTTTATCAAATAAGCACTATCTTTGCACCGTCTTAAAAGAAATTGGGACAAGAAATAAAAGATAAAAAAACAATTCCCGGGCGTTTAGCTCAGCTGGTTCAGAGCATCTGCCTTACAAGCAGAGGGTCGGCGGTTCGAATCCGTCAACGCCCACTTATAGAAAGCTATCTATTCTTAGATAGCTTTTTTATTTTCCTCTCCGAAAAATCTACCTGCTTGGTTATTTTACAAAATATAGAAAACAGAGCTTTCCATAAAAAGCCCTGCTTATATCCTTAAAGGTAGAAAAACGCAGAACTATTTCAAAAATTGCCCTGTCTGCTTCTTTACAATTTAGCCTTATAGAAACGTTCTCCTAACGTATAGGAAACAGTCAATCCTATCAGATCGCGCTGGAGGGTATTTCCATTCATGTCCAAACGGTCATAAAAGAATGCAACATGCAAAGCTCCGTTTGTAACAGGGAAACTAAAGCCCACATTTGCACGCCAGTTCACTCCACGCTTACCACTTATTTTATAATAAGGAATTCCGGCATTTACTCCAGCCTTATAAGTCACCCGCCTGAAGAATTTAACATAAGACAAATTTTCCGGCAAAAAGGAGACCCCAACCTTTATTGCATGGGTATCGTCAAATTTAATACGATTATCTCCGGATTTCCAGGCACTATATCCATAAAAGGAATAATCCATTGCATACATCCATTTTTTATACAATAAAGATCCACCAACCCCCAGATGTTGAGGTAGATATTGAGTTACTTTCTTTTGAGTGTAGTCGGTACTTGTTGTAGAGGTTGATACTGTGATCGTATTATCTAACTTCAATTTTTGTTTATATCCATATACTGCTCCAACAGTTAAGGAAACATCTTTAGCCAAAGCCCGTTGATACTGTAAACCAAAGTCCGGATATATCATCTGCGTATACATATGATGTTTTATCCCCATTGCACCCTGTGTTTCCGTCTGATACAAATTTCCGAAAATGTAACTGAGATTGACCCCCAAAGATAAATCCTTACCCAACAGAATCCCATTACTTAAGGAGACTTTGGACAGTCCTCCATCTCCCTGAAAAAGACTCGTAGAGACAGTACCTGCTGTACCTTCCAGTGTTTGTGTAGATTTAAAATAGTATCCCACCGAAGTATAAGGGGTCAGTGAAACAGCCATATACCACCCTGGAATCATCCTTCCAGCTATCGAAAAAGAAGACATATTTCCGGTAAATGCAGTATTGGAACTTCCTTTAGAATTATATTTTTCCTCTTTAACAAATAAGGAGGTCTCTGCAAACAACTTCATAGAATCCAATCCTGTCAAACCTGCCGGATTCTCGACATTAATCAAAGAACTATTCCTCATTCCATAAGAAACCCCACCCATTGCCGCCTGTTGCCCATATAGCCCATAGGAGACTTCTCCCAATCCAAACATAGAATATGGAGAAGATGTCATTACGTTTTGTCCTACTGTTTCCCAGCAAATTAATGTCAAAAAAAAGAATATATAATTAGTAGCTTTCATATATCTTATAGATTATTTGTAATGTGATAGGAGAAGTCCCTTCCTGATCACTAAAAGTCAGATTTTTAAAAGTTTTGGTATACGTCTCACTACTAAAAACCAATTGTAGGGAATGTTTATATATCCCGATTGCCCCCAGTTCCTGTTGCATAAAACTGGTTACATCAAAATAGTAATACGTATTTTCTTTGAAGGTAAGATCTGTCATCAATGTACCGCTTTGCACCTGCTCTCCCAGATAATCAGTCACGGCATCTGTTACTACATTATTCTGATCCGTGATATAAAGGAAAATACTGTCTGGTAAGGCATTAAAGTCAGAGTAAGTATCCGGCTGAGGATATATTTTGAGATACGCCTGCTCAATAGTGACCTCTGTTCCCTGATACATCAAACTATTTAAATAAGGAAATTCCAGTTTTGCATACCAACCTATACCTCCAAACAAAAATCCCCGGTTCCCGAGTAAAGCAGATTCAACTTCTACATTTTTTTCCGTATAAGAAGCTAATTGTGTTCCTGAACGATCATGGGCAAGATGATTGAATTGAGTCTCTTTTTTAGGAGAAAGAATAACCTCCTGAGAATTTTCCAGATCATCAATCAGATGATAATAGATTTTTAGGCAGGCAGAGGTATCATTTACAAGAAAAGCATATAAAGATTCAGCGGATAAACTTTCAGATTCAATCATAATACCTTTAAAAAAATCCTCAAAAAAATCTGCTGCGACAGATTGATCCCTGTTATGAAACCTGTTTAAAAGATCTTCCCCTAATTCATCAGACAACCGGACCTCCACCTGCTCTCCGGAGGTAGGACGAGGAGCAAAAACAGTTGTTCCAATCGGAACAGGATCATAGGCTATAGTATTTGTATTATACAAATACCCATTATCATTCAAAACGATCTTTTCCGTAAGCAGGTAGACATTCAGCTGCTGCCGGGTAATAGTATCCCCTATAAAATATCCCTGATAATCCAATTCGAAGACCAACGAATCTAACCGGACAATCCGGTCTATATCTGTAGAATAGGTAGGAGGATTAAACGCCATATAAGAATGTCCGGATACAGTTCCCCAGAGAGGATGCTTATATTGTCCGACCAGAACAACCTCTTTGCCGGATGTTTCCAGAGAGTCAATGACTACAGAAGACACGAGTATAGTAGAGGTGTCTATAGAGACACTCCGGATAGAGCTTGTCACCAGTTTTTCTCCAAATGTATTATCTGTATTATAACAGGAAAAAAGAGTGAGACAAAAGAAAAGAAAACTAAAAATAAAGTTAGATTTATACATAGCTGGTTATCATGTGATCATACTTAACATTGATAATTCTTCAAGAGCAAAGAACAGCGTTCTATATTCATTATGCAATTGTAAACTGCCAATGACTGCTTTTAATCTGTAAAACGGTTATTTTTTCCTCCTAATCATCTTTGAAAAACTGACCCTATCTAATAATCGGATTCACCGATAAACTATGCCCGTTGACCGATTTAATTTGTAAGATTAACAAAAGGCTTGTTCATTTGCTGACACAAATGATTTAAGCATTTATTCATATATAAGATAACGAATGATACCAAAAAAATTAATAGCAATTCTAATCGCAGTAGTCCCGTTTTTTATTACTGCATGTAGTGACGATGATGATGATTTAATCGGTTTATGGACCCGGGTATCCGACCTGGACGGAATTGCAAGAAGTGATGCTTCCAGCTTCACTATCGGAAATAAAGGGTATATCGTCTGTGGGTTTGATGGCAAAAACCGGCTGAAGGATTTATGGGAATATGATATGAATGGCGGATATTGGACACAGAAAGCCTCTCTTCCGGATGAAGCCGCTGCCAGAAATTCAGCTGTATCTTTTGCGATAGGAGATAAAGGGTATATGGGAACAGGCTACAATCCGGATGAAGGGGATGCTTATGGATGTCTGGGAGACTTCTGGGAATATGATCCGGCAGGTAATCAATGGTCAAGAAAAGCTGATTTTCCAGGTACAGCCCGGTATGGTGCCGTTGGCTTTGCAGTCGGAGGCAAAGGATATATCGGAACGGGATATGACGGAAATTACCTGAAAGATTTTTATTCATATAACCCTGGCACGAATACATGGGAACAGATTAACAGTCTGATCAACAAAAGACAATATGCCAGTAGTTTTGTAATTGATGATGTAGCATATGTTGTTTGTGGAATGAACAATCTGGAGTATCTCGAAGAATTCTGGAAATTTGATCCGAAAGAAGGATGGACTCAATTACGTGATATTGCAGATAATTCGGATGATGATTATGACGATGATTATAATATTGTAGGATACAACCGTGCAGCTTTCGTCATAGACGGATGTGCATATATCACCTGCGGTGAAAGCGGAAGCATTCGAACGGATACATGGAAATACTACCCATCAACAGACCTTTGGGAAAATGTTGCTAAATTTAAAGGTACAGGACGCACCGTGGCCGTATCTTTCTCAAACGGTAGTAAAGGCTATGTAGCAACGGGTAAAAACGGAACCTATTGTTTTGATGATGTCTGGACACTTGATCCATATACTTATGACGATGATGACTATTAAAAATAGGAGGATCTTATTGGGTCTACTGTTTATACCTGGATTCATTTTACTTTTTATTATCCGTTCCGGAGAAATGGGGACTCTGAACGGCCGGCAACCGGAGTTGCAAACGTTTCAATTGGAGGACGGCTGGGGCTACCGGATCGTTCTGGAAGATAAGGTAATTATTTACCAACCCACTGTTCCTGCAATTGATACGGTAATGGCCTTCCCGGACGAGAACAGCGCCTGGAATATAGGCAAATTAGTATTGAAAAAAATAAATACAAATAAAGATTTTTCTGTTTCAACACAAGAAGTAAAACATTCACTCTCTCATTAAAGGACAATAATAGTTCTATTCATTCAGGGGAAGGCCGGCTATGGGTTAGTAGGCCTTCCACGTTTTTTATACTCTAATAAAAAAGGCCTGTCCACTGGACAGACCTTCATGTGTAACTTTATTCGGTCTTTATCTTTTAGCATAGGTTTTATACCCATACACAGCTAAATTTCCTAATTCTTCCTCTATACGCAGAAGCTGGTTATATTTAGCCATACGGTCAGAGCGGCTCAAAGAACCTGTCTTAATCTGTCCTGAGTTAGTGGCAACCGCTATATCAGCAATCGTAGCATCCTCTGTTTCTCCTGAACGATGAGAAGTAACAGAAGTATATCCATTCCGGTGAGCCATTTCGATAGCATCCAATGTTTCAGTTAGTGTGCCAATCTGATTGACTTTTATCAGAATAGAATTTCCGCAACCACTTTCAATTCCTTTTTTCAGGAATTCTACGTTTGTTACGAATAGGTCATCTCCTACTAACTGGCACTTAGAACCGATTGCATCCGTTAACATTTTCCAACCTTCCCAGTCATTTTCATCCATTCCATCCTCAATTGAATCAATCGGGAATTTAGAAATGAGTTCTTCCAGATAAGCAGCCTGTTCTTTTGCTGAACGTTTTGCACCATGAGGCCCCTCAAATTTAGTATAGTCATATATACCATCACTATAAAACTCCGAAGAGGCACAGTCCAAAGCAATGGTCACATCTTTACCGGGTTCATAACCTGCCGCTTTAATAGCGGTAAGAATAGAATTCAGCGCATCTTCTGTTCCATCCAGAGCTGGTGCAAAACCACCTTCATCCCCTACAGCAGTACTTAGACCACGGTCATGCAGCACTTTCTTTAGAGCATGGAATACTTCTGTACCCATACGCAAGCCTTCTTTAAACCTCTTTGCTCCTACCGGACGGATCATAAATTCCTGAAAAGCGATCGGAGCATCAGAGTGAGAACCTCCGTTAATAATATTCATCATGGGCACTGGTAGTACATAGGCATTTGTACCACCAATATAACGATATAACGGCAAATCCAGATACAGGGCCGCCGCTTTAGCCACTGCTAAGGAAACACCTAATATAGCATTTGCTCCTAACTTAGCTTTTGTTTTAGTACCGTCTAAATCCAGCATTTTATAATCTATTTCCCGCTGGTTAAGAGAACTCATTCCTATCAAAGCCGATGCAATCACTTTATTCACGTTTTCTACCGCTTTCTGAACACCTTTTCCACCATATCTTTTCTTATCTCCGTCACGTAACTCGATTGCTTCATTTTCGCCGGTAGAAGCACCAGAAGGGACAGCAGCTCTTCCCATAATGCCACTCTCTAAATACACATCTACTTCCACAGTAGGATTACCGCGGGAATCCAGGATCTCGCGTCCAATAATTTTTACAATTTCCATACAATAAAATTTTAGTTTGCATTTTATTAGTCCACTGTAAATATAACAAATAGGTTGTGGGGAAAGTTGAAGAAAATTTTAAAGTATCTGGATTCTAAAGAAAATACCTATATATAGGTAAATTTACTAATAAAAATGTCATACAAAAATACCTAGTTATTATAAGCATGATTTCATACCAATCTTATCTCTCTATAGATAATTCCAGGATGAGTAATAAAACAAAAGGGGAACCGACATCACGTCGCCACCCCTCCCTTAACTTAAACGCCAAAACTAAATCTAAACAAAAAACACAAATAATGATAATATCTTATTTATTTCTGTTTTCAAATTTCCGTTCTCCTGATTGCTTCATAAATTCACGGGCAAATTTATATTCCGCCTGTTTATATTTATAGAGCTTGGCAGGAGGTAGAACCTCTTTAAATTTCTCGTAATACTCTTTTTCAAGCTTCGCTTCTTTGAGATTAACTTCCAGACATTCGTCTATAACATTTGTATAATCGGAATCTGTTGGTTTACTCATATCACGTACATCCTTTGTTAACTTACGACACGCTTGGCCTACTTCAAACTTCTTTTGTTGCAACTCCTCACAAAGTGGGATAAATGCAGCTGCTTCTTCTGGAGTAAGACCCAGCTCTGCTGTAATAAAGGCGCTCCTTTTTACGAGAAAAGATTCTCTGTCAAAACGTCTATTTCCCTGATCTCCTTCTTTTTCCTGACTGAATGCCAAACAAGGGGATAGGATCATCAACGTGACAAATGTAATAAAAAAAATTTTACTTACACAAAATTTATTACAAAAATATACTGACAACTTCATAATTATCACTCTTTAATCAAGATCTATCCATTCTTCTGCTAAAAGATAATCGGTATATTGAGTCTCAATATACTCCAGATACTCTTCATTTTCAATTGCACGCAAGGCATCCAATGTTTCAGCAGAAATTTCATTTTTAACTAATAAAGGATCTGAAATAGCTCCTCCGTCTGATTTATCTGTTCCTACAATCACATTAAAGAACAATCCCAGTCCTGCGAACATACCTGCCATATATAACCAGGGACGGATACGCTCCGACAAAGAAACTTGTCTGGCCTCTTTAATCGATTTTTCAGGAAGCTGACTCATGATCTGAGATGTCAGTCCTTCCATATACCCATCAGGGACACGAAAAGGATTTTCCTTCTTTATCTCTTTAAGACTATTTAGTTCTTTTTTCATATTCTGTGTTCTTGTACTTCATTTGACTATGGCATAAAAAAAAGGTTTAAACATCTTTTGTTAAAAACTCCTCTACTTTTTTTACGGCATGGTGATAAGAGGCTTTTAAAGCCCCTACGGAAGTTCCTAAAATCTCAGACATATCATCATATTTCATTTCATCAAAGTATTTCATATTGAAAACAAGTCTTTGCTTCTCCGGGAGAGTCAGGATTGCCTGCTGTAATTTAGACTGTGCTTCGTCCCCATCAAAAAAGTCATCCCCTTTCAATCGTTCGATCAGAAAGACATCCGTATCATCAATAGATACATTATTCTGATTCCGTTGCTTATTCAGAAAAGTAATACATTCATTGATCGCTATTTTATACAACCAGGTAGAAAGCTTGGCATCTCCCCTGAAATAATCCAGGTTCATCCAGGCCTTCAAAAAAGTATTTTGTAACAAGTCATTCGCATCATCATGGTTCAACACCATTTTACGAATATGCCAATACAACTTCTCACCATACATACTTACCACCTGCGCAAAGGCATCTCTTTGTGCGGCAGGGTCGCGCAAGCGCTCAATAAGCTCATCTTCTGTATACTGTCGCATCATTAGTAATTTGGCAGTAAATATATAAAAAACTTCTTACTTTTGTTTCTTTAAAACAGCTAAGATGGAAGTTCAGACTATATTATTGGCATTTGGTTTAACGATGATCGCCGGCCTGTCTACCGGGATCGGAAGTATTCTGGCGTTTTTTACCAAACGAACCAATACTAAATTCTTATCCACTGCATTGGGATTTTCTGCGGGAGTCATGATCTATGTCTCTTTTATGGAAATGATGCCGGAAGCGAAAGACAATTTAACCGGTCATTTCGGAGAAAGGATCGGAACACTTTACATGTTGTTAGCTTTCTTCGGCGGAATGGGATTCATCAATATAATTGACTTTTTAATTCCTGAAGATGAAAACCCTCATGAAATCCATAATGTAGAAGAATTAGATAAAAAACAGGCCGGATTAAAAAAACAGGATTACTGGTCGCTTTATCTATCGGTATCCATAACTTTCCGGAAGGGATTGCAACATTTACTTCTGCATTAAATAGTCTGGAGATAGCCATACCCATCACCATAGCGATTGCTATCCATAATATACCGGAAGGCATTGCCGTCTCAGTCCCGATCTATCAGGCTACGGGCAATAAGAAGAAAGCCTTTTGGCTATCTTTTCTATCAGGGATGGCAGAACCGGTAGGAGCTTTATTTGGCTTCCTGATTTTAATGCCTTTCTGGACACCCTCCATCAATGGCTTTATCCTCGCTATTGTTTCCGGTATCATGGTCTTTATCTCGATGGATGAATTGCTTCCGAGTGCGCAAAAATATGGAGAACACCATTTGTCTATCATCGGACTGGTTGCAGGTATGCTGGTGATGGCAACCAGTCTTTTTTTGTTTATCTGAAGATAAACTATCTGAAATAAAAAACCTATCCCTTTTAAGGATAGGTTCATCTATTATAAAGAGAAATGTGCCCAGAACAGGACTCGAACCTGCACGTCCGCAAAGACACTCGCACCTGAAACGAGCGCGTCTACCAATTCCGCCACCTGGGCATTTCAACTTGTCAATTAACTTTTGCGATGCAAAGATAGTCTTTTTCTTTTTACTACAAAATTGTTTCAAACAAAAACAGCTGTTATCCAAAAAGAATAACAGCTGTTTGAATATATCATACCGGAAAGGATTACATCATGCCACCCATTCCGCCACCCATACCTGGTCCCATCGGAGGCATAGCTGGAGTATCTTCTTTCTTTTCTGCGATCACACACTCTGTTGTCAGGAACATACCAGCGATAGACGCTGCGTTTTCCAAAGCAACACGAGTTACTTTTGCGGGGTCAATCACACCTGTTTCACACAGATTTTCGTAAACATCTTTACGGGCATTATAACCGAAGTCACCTTTTCCTTCTCTCACTTTCTGAACAACCACCGCACCTTCTCTACCAGAATTAGCAACAATCTGGCGAAGAGGTTCTTCAATCGCACGTTTTACGATCTCAATACCGGTAGTTTCATCTTCATTTTCACCTTTCAGATTTTCCAATGCATCAATCGCACGAATATAAGCAACACCACCACCAGGAACAGTTCCTTCTTCAATAGCAGCACGGGTTGCACTTAATGCATCATCTACACGGTCTTTCTTTTCTTTCATCTCTACTTCAGAAGGAGCTCCTACATACAGAACTGCTACACCACCTGCCATTTTAGCCAGACGTTCCTGCAGCTTTTCTTTATCATAATCAGAAGTAGCTGTTCCCATCTGAGCTTTGATCTGTGCAATACGAGACTGGATACCTTCTTTATCACCGGCACCGTTCACAATAGTCGTATTATCTTTATTTACAGTGATCTTCTCTGCAGTACCTAACATTTCAACAGTAGTACCTTCCAGTTTCATACCGGTCTCTTCTGAGATCACAGTTCCACCGGTCAGAATCGCGATATCTTCCAACATAGCTTTACGACGGTCACCGAAACCTGGAGCTTTCACAGCACAGATTTTCAGAGAACCACGCAGACGGTTCACCACCAAAGTAGACAATGCTTCACTATCAATATCTTCTGCAATGATCAACAGCGGACGACCACTCTGAACTGTTTGTTCAAGGATAGGAAGAAGTTCTTTTAATACAGAAATTTTCTTGTCATAGATCAGAATATAAGGATTCTCCAACTGAGCTTCCATTTTTTCCGTATCAGTAACAAAATAAGGAGAAATATAACCACGGTCGAACTGCATACCTTCCACTACTTCTACTGTAGTATCCGTACCTTTTGCTTCTTCTACTGTGATTACACCTTCTGTTTTTACTTTTCTCATTGCCTCTGCGATCAATTTACCGATGCTTTCATCACCGTTCGCCGAAATCTTGGCAACATTCTCAATTTTTTCTAAGCTATCCCCTACAGCCTCTGCCTGAGATGCTATATTTTCTACAACTTTAGCAACTGCTTTATCAATACCGCGTTTCAGATCCATTGGATTTGCTCCGGCAGTCACATTTTTCAAACCTACACCGATGATAGACTGAGCCAGTACAGCCGCTGTAGTTGTTCCATCTCCTGCATTGTCATTGGTTTTAGAAGCCACTTCTCTTACCAACTGAGCACCCATATTTTCAAAAGGACAGGCCACTTCAACTTCTTTAGCAACTGTTACACCGTCTTTAGTAATATGAGGTGCACCAAATTTTTTCTCGATAATTACATTCCGTCCTTTAGGACCTAATGTTACTTTAACAGCATTTGCTAATTCATCCACACCTTTTTTCAAAAGGTCGCGGGCTTCCATATTGAATTTAATTTCCTTTGCCATGATTTATTATGTTTTTGATTTTTTTATAGATTAGTATTAGATAACTGCTAAAATATCCGATTGACGCATAATCAGATATTGTTCACCATCCAACTCGATTTCAGTTCCGGCATATTTACCGTACAACACATTATCTCCAGCTTTAACGATCATCTCTTCATCCTTCGTTCCGTTACCTACGGCAACCACTTCACCTTTCAACGGTTTTTCTTTTGCAGAATCCGGAATAATAATTCCACCTACGGTTTTCTCTTCAGCTGCAGCTGGCTTAATAAGCACTCGATCTGCTAATGGCTTAATGTTCATCTTATTGGTATTTTAATTGTTAATAATATTAATAGTAAATTTTATTCTCGCCTAACTATATGCGAACACTGTGCCAAAAAATATTTTCCTAAAGACAACTGCCATTTTGTAAAAGAAGAGATTTGAATTCTAAATAATGGCTGACAAGATGACGGGAAGGCTGGCAGAAAAACTATTTTTTATGACATTTTTTCTTTATATGTTTTACCCTGAAATAAATCTTTTTTTTACGTAAGGATTTATTTCAGGGTAAAACATATTTATACTATATTAAATGGAGTATTACTTCCACTTTAATAAAGGAACGATCCTGCCTTAAAAAGAAAAACAACTTCCAGTCAACAAATCTTCTATAATAATAAGTTTTTGTTCACCGGTGATCATATTTTTAAGGTTTATTTTATTCTGAACAATTTCATTTTCTCCTGCAATAGCTACATAGGGGATTTTTTTCGCATCTGCGTAACTCATCTGTTTTTTCATCTTAACCGCCTCCGGATACAATTCAGTCCGGATACCGGCAGCTCTCAAACGAGCGATCTGAGGTAATAACCATGCTTCTTCTTTATTTCCAAAATTCACAAAGAGCAGTTGCGTTGTTAAAAGAGCATCCTTGGGATACAGTTGTAATTGATTTAAAACATCAAAAATACGATCGGCACCAAAAGAAACTCCGACACCGGAAACTCCTTCCATCCCAAAGACACCGGTAAGATTATCATACCGTCCTCCCCCGGTAATACTTCCGATCTGTACATCCAATGCTTTTACTTCAAAAATGGCTCCGGTATAATAATTCAAACCACGAGCCAATGTCAGATCCAACTCCAACCCAGATGTCAAAGAGACATATTGCAGACGATCCAGAATAAAATTCAATTCCTCCACTCCCTTCAGGCCAATCTCAGATTCTGCCAGAATTGTCCGGAGTTGTTCTATTTTTTCGTGGTTGGTTCCACTCAGTAAAATAATCGGCTGCAACTGTTCAATTGCTTTTTCAGACAGCCCTTTAGCCTGAAGTTCTTCATTCACTTTCGCCAGTCCAATCTTATCCAGTTTGTCTATAGCAACTGTAATATCTACAATTTTTTCCGACTCACCCAAAATCTCAGCGATACCGGACAAAATTTTACGATTATTCATTTTAATACTTACCCGGATCCCAAAACGGCGAAAAACTTCATCCATGATCTGTATCAATTCGACCTCGTTGATCAGCGAATCAGAACCCACCACATCACTGTCGCATTGATAAAATTCGCGGTAACGTCCTTTCTGAGGACGGTCCGCACGCCATACCGGTTGTATCTGATATCGCTTAAAAGGAAAATTAATTTCATTGCGATGTTGTACCACATAACGGGCAAAGGGAACAGTCAGGTCATACCGTAATCCTTTCTCACATGCTTTAGAGGCAAACCTGGCAGGATTACGCTCCAACAGTTCTTCATCAGAAATACCTGAAAGACAGTCACCGGAGTTCAATATTTTAAATAACAATTTATCTCCTTCATCCCCATATTTACCCATCAGGGTAGATAGATTTTCCATAGCAGGAGTCTCGATCTGCTGGAAACCATACAGATGATAGACCTCACGGATCGTATTAAATATGTAGTTACGTTTCGCCATTTCTTCCGGCGAAAAATCTCTTGTACCTTTTGGAATAGACGGTTTTTGCATGACCTCACATTTTATTTTACGGCTGCAAAGGTAATTTTTTCAGTTGAGAAATCTTACCATAACCCCCTATTATCTTCCCTTCTTACATTTCATTCCATAACTAATTCCAGGGAATTTGTATTTTACAAAAGCCTTTCTTACCTTTAGCATTGTTATAATAATAGAAAGAGTGATCTAAATACGTGTTAAGCGTCATACAAATACATACTATAGTCGGTACAATTATTTTTCTCCTCTATTGTATTACTATCTTAGGGTTGGTATTGGTTATTATTATGGAGAACCGGAATCCATTAAAAACCATCCCTTGGGTCATTGTGTTATTATTATTTCCCGGGATCGGTCTTCTTTTTTATTTCTTTTTTGGTCAGGACAACCGCAAACAACGGGTCATTTCCCGCCGGACCTACAAACGGATCATGAAACGCCCACATGGTAGAAATCCACATAAAGACGGACAGCCAGTACCTGCGCAATACCAATCCCTGGCAACTTTATTAGGCAGCAGTAATCAGTTCACTCTTTTATATGGCAGTGAAATTACCATCTACACCAATGGAGAAGAGAAATTTAAGTCTTTACTGGAAGAGATTGATAAAGCAGAACATCACATTCATTTACAATATTACATTTTTAATGATGATGAGACCGGGGAAATTTTTAAGGAAGCACTGATAAAGAAATCCAGGCAAGGGGTCGAAGTCCGCGTACTATATGACGATGTGGGATGCTGGAACGTAAAAAAAAGCTTTTTCAAAGAAATGAAAAATGCCGGGATCGAAATTCATCCATTCTTACGGGTAGCTTTTCCTGTTTTCAGTAGTAAAGTAAATTACCGCAACCATAGAAAAATAGTAGTGATCGACGGAAAGGTTGGATTCCTTGGAGGAATGAATATAGCCGACCGGTATGCAAAAGGAACATCCTGGGGAATCTGGCGGGATAGTCATTTTAAAATAAAAGGGAAAGGAGTGCATGGTCTTCAATCGGCTTTCCTGATAGACTGGTATGTGATCACACGACAGCTCATGTACGACAAAATATATTATCCCCAGGTACCCGTATTCAGTGATAATATCATGCAAATAGTAACGACCGGTCCGACAGGTCAATGGAGAACTTTACTACAAGCAACTATTTATACAATTGCAAATGCAAAAAAATATATCTATATCCAAACTCCCTATTTTCTTCCCACAGAAGGATTAAACCAGGCCTTACAGACTGCGGCGTTAGGAGGTATCGACGTTCGTTTAATGCTACCCAAATATTCCGATACCAAAACCGTACAACTGGCTTCCCATTCTTTTATTGATGATATGATAAAAGCGGGGGTGAAGGTCTATTTCTATAATCCGGGATTTTTACATGCCAAGATGCTTGTAACAGACGATATGTTAACCTCTATCGGTTCAGCGAATATGGACTTCAGAAGTTTTGAACACAATTTCGAAATAAACGCTTTTGTCTATCAAAGGGATTTTGCCCTTGATATGAAAAAGATCTTTTTACATGACATGCACTACTGTGAAAAAGTGGTTCCCTCCAGATGGTTAAGAAGACCCTTAAAACAACGCCTCATAGAATCATGTATGCGTTTGTTCTCTCCTCTTCTTTAAGAAAAATACTAAAATTGACAGAACCATACACACGGCGCTGTAAAAAATAAGGCAGAGAAGAGAAATCATTTTCTTTCGGATGCTCCATGACAAAGAGCCCTCCTTCACGTAACAAATCTTTTTCAAAAATAGCAACAGGCACTTCCGGCAGTTCCTTCAGGGCGTAAGGAGGATCTGCAAAAATAAAATCATAACTCTGAGCCGGTAAAGAATTCAAATAACGAAAGACATCTCCCCGTATTAATTTCAGGTCATCTGTTTTTAATTCCCTGGCTACTTTCAGAATGAAATTAGCATGCGCATTATTTTTTTCTACTGCAGTCACTTTTTGACAACCTCTTGAAAGAAGTTCAAAAGCAATACTACCGGTCCCTGAAAAAAGATCCAACGCATCCGTACCTTCCAGATCAAAAATATTATTGATCACATTAAATAAATTTTCTTTTGCAAAATCCGTTGTTGGTCTTGCACTAAAAGAAGAAGGTACACTAAACCTTCTCCGACCATATATTCCACCTACAATCCGCATACTGATAAAGCAATTAAATCCATAGAGGCCTGTTGAATGTCATCCCCTAACAAATACGCATCCGCAGGTATTTCCACCGGATATACCTGATTAAGATAAACTGAAAAACCTTTTATAACCTCTTTTTGTATGAGTAGTTCCCCTACTACATATAATGCATCTTTCATTTGTTCCAGATTCATTTGCTCCCAGATATACAACACATAATAGAGTATATCATCTCTATGTATATATTGGAATGTATTCAAAAAAGACAACCTTCCGGAATCAAAACATAAGATATCGATCTCATTCTTCCGGACAATCAAATACATTCCTTTACCCTTTTTCTGCTCTCCCCATAAAGAGAGTAAAGGAGTCAGGGAATGAAAAATATCCGGATTGATCAGCGAACGGGAACAAAATTCATAGACCTCTCCATTTACACCATATACTAAAGAGGCATTCTGAGCGGTTAACGGATTAACCAACACTCGTTCCCCGGGAGAAGAATGAATAAAAGATAAAGAGTCTTCTTTTACCTGTAACAATGACGTGGGAATTAACACATAAGGAGTATCTGTAAAAATAAGGTTGGTCTTCTTATAACTCCAGGAAAAGAAATCATTCTCAAAAAAGAGTTCCTTCAAAGCTATCAGGAAAGGAATTTCTTTTTTGTACTCAACCTCCCGGAAAAACCAGGAATCCGCTTCCAATGGATTATAAGCAGAAAAAGAAAGTCCATCCGGCCGGAGGCGGATGGACAATATATATTTTTCCGATCGTTCAATCGTAAACTTATCAGGAATACTGATAATCATACACTTTATTAATTATTCCCAGTTTCCTGCGTTATTATTGATCTCAGTCAATGAACCAACACGTAAACCTGCATATCTATCTAATTTTTCTGCTTTGTCTTTCAGGTTATATACCTGTTGAGCATCCAGATCACCTAAATAATCATCATAAGGAACAGCAGCTTCAAATACTTTGATCACATAACCGGATCCTGAAGTAAGAGTAACGGTATCCATTTTAAATTGTACAGGTTTTGGAGCCATCGGAACCATACGTAATTGTTCCGCGCTGAAATCTCTGCCAAACAATGTATCTTTTGCAGTTACCCAGAAAGTATCACGTTTGATCAAACCTTTTTTTACAGCTTCCTGTTCTGTCATTCCTGACTCCAGCTGTTCATCAGTCAAAACTCCTTCTTTAATAAGGAACGGAAGTTTTTCCTCATTCAGGAATTTGGCTAAATCATCAAAAGAGCCTGCATGCTCACCGTGAATGTTTTTGTATTCAATCTGAGCTTTACGGATATCGATCAAACGGGCAATAATAGCCTCTTCACGTTTTTCCCTCTCTTTCTTGAATTCAATAGGATCCATAATACTTCCGTAACAGATGTAACCCATCACGATAACTGCAACAGCTAATAAAATATTCAATGTAACTTTCATGGTGTATATTGTTTTTTAAATTTATTTCGTTCGGCAAATTTAAAAAAGAATCTTTAATACACTACTTTTATAGCAAAAATTATTGCGAACAAAATGATAAATAGTTATTTGAGTGACCAAATTTCGGCAAATTTTCCTTACAAACCTACAGAAGACCAACTTTTAGGACTTCAAAAATTAGTGGATTTTTTGTTATCCGGAGAACAGGATTCACTTCTTTTAATAAAAGGGTATGCCGGAACAGGGAAAACCTCCCTGATTGGAGCCTTGGTAAAAACGTTAAAAGAGCTTAAGCAAAAGACCGTTTTATTAGCTCCTACCGGAAGAGCAGCAAAAGTTTTTTCCGGGTATTCCGGAGAAAAAGCATTTACGATACACAAAAAAATATACCGGCAGAAAGCCTACTCAAACGAACCGGTAGGATTTCTTCCGACAGATAATTTATATAAGGATACCCTGTTTATTGTGGATGAAGCCTCTATGATCTCCAATCAGGGCTTGGATTCCCTGAGCTTTGGCACCGGACGGTTATTAGATGACCTCATACAATATGTGTATGCAGGAGAAAATTGCAGGCTGATCCTGATGGGAGATGAAGCCCAGTTACCACCGGTTAGGCAAACAGAAAGCCCGGCCCTCAATCCGGATATATTAAAGGGATATAACCTTTCTGTGGAAGTAGTAAAACTGACCCAGGTAGTACGGCAACGTACGGATTCGGGAATTCTATATAATGCGACCCGGTTAAGAGATGCGTTAAGAAACCAAACCGTAGAAATATATCCCAAATTAAAATTGAAAGGTTTTCACGATTTCCGAGAAGTAGCAGGAGATGAATTAATAGAGGAAATAGCGGCAGCTTACAGCCGGGATGGCATCGATGAAACCATGATCATAGCACGTTCCAATAAAAGGGCTACTATATACAATAACGGCATCCGGAACCGGATCCTGTACAGAGAAGAAGAGTTGTCTTCCGGTGACCGGTTGATGGTTGCTAAAAACAACTATTATTGGACCACAGATTGCAAAGAAATGGATTTCATCGCCAATGGCGAGATCTTTGAAATCATCCGTGTCCGGCGTACGTATGAGATGTATGGATTCCGATTTGCGGATGTATTGGTCCGGTTTCAGGATTACGATCTGGAGATAGAAATTAAAATATTACTGGATACTCTCCAAACAGAAGCGCCAGCCCTGCCAAAAGAGATGAATGATAAACTTTTTTACACGATTCTGGAAGACTATTCTGATATACCGACCAAAGCCGGGAAAATGAAAAAAATGAAAACAGATCCTCATTACAATGTAGTCCAGGTCAAATATGCCTATGCCGTGACCTGTCACAAGGCACAGGGTGGACAATGGATGAACGTATTCCTGGACATTGGATATGTATCAGAAGAGATGTTAGGAGAAGACTTCTACCGGTGGCTTTATACCGCTTTTACCAGGGCTACACACCGGCTTTATTTAGTAAATCTCCCAGAGGCCTTTATAGAGGTTTAACGCATGATTAGCCTTTATAAAACAGTTTATAAATAAGAAATCTCTATATTTGTAATTATTATTATAGAAATCAGGCATGGCAAACCAGGATAAAATCAAGGAATTATTACAGGATATCAGAACGCTGAATAGATTAGTGGAAAACATACAGGAGGCTGAAATTTATCCCGTATCGTTCTTTAGCCAGACATTTGATCTGGCTCATCTGATATTAACCAGATTACATACATTGGAAACGGAACAGGTCGATGCGTTGCGCAAACAGATGGAAGCCCATCAGGCATTTCTTCAGTCGATCCCCGTATCCAAGCCCATTCCACAACCAGTCCTACCGGAAGAAACGGTTCCGGTAGCCCAGGACAGCAGTACAGTCAGTGAACCGGAAACAGTGCGTGCGCCGGAAGAGATAGAAGCAGAAGTGGAATTACCATTAGAGCAAACAGAGCAAATTCCCTTCACATTTTCGGTTCAGGAGCCACAGGAACCAGCTGAAGAAAATCCCTTTGTCTCTCCGGAAGTGGAAGAGACAGTACGGGAAATAAAACAGATCTCACCAGATAAACCGGCGATCGACAAATCCAACATTTCACTCAATGAGATACTGGCCAAAAAAAGGCTTGCAGATTTCAGGAAAGCATTCAGCCTGAATGACCGTTTCTATTTCCGGAAAGAATTATTTGCAGGAAATGAAGAAAAAATGAATCAGACCATTGGTGTGCTGAATGATATCCAGTCCTATGAAGAATCGATTACGTATCTGAAGGAGGAGTTGCAATGGGACATGGAAAATCCATGTGTGGCAGATTTTATCCGGTTACTGGAAAAAAGATTCTTATAATATAAAAAATGAATGGCTAAGCTATACATCATACCAACTCCTGTCGGTAATCTGGAAGATATGACCTTCCGGGCCATACGGATTCTAAAGGAAGTAGATCTTATTTTAGCAGAAGATACACGTACGACCGGATTATTGCTGAAACATTTTGAGATACAAAATAAAATGCAGTCACACCACAAGTTCAATGAACATAAAACAGTGGAACAAATTGCGGCAAAAATCCTCTCCGGGGAAAATATTGCATTGGTTTCGGATGCCGGTACTCCCGGGATTTCAGATCCCGGATTTATGTTAGTACGGGAATGTGTACGGCAGGGGGTACAAGTAGAATGCCTGCCCGGAGCAACCGCATTTGTACCGGCATTAGTGGTTTCCGGATTACCCGGAGATAAATTTTGTTTTGAAGGTTTTCTTCCACAAAAAAAAGGAAGACAAACTCGTATAAAAGAATTAGCGACAGAAGAAAGAACAATTATTTTTTATGAATCACCTTACCGGGTCGTCAAAACATTGACGCAGTTAGCTGAATATTGCGGTACAGACCGGAAGGTATCCGTTTCAAGAGAAATATCAAAATTTTACGAAGAGACAGTAAGAGGTTCTCTGGAAGAAGTGATCACCCATTTTTCGACTCACGAGCCAAAAGGGGAATTTGTTATTATTCTGGCAGGAATCAAATCCGGCAAAGAAAATAAAGAAACAGAAAAGTTAAACTAAAACGACAACCCAAATGAAAAAGGTATTATTAGTTTCTATTTGCATAGCTGCGCTGACCTCTTGTGGACAGCAATACTCTGCCGAAAATAAAAGACTTCAGTCACAAAACGATTCATTAAGACTGGAGAACGCAAAATATGCAAGCGAAATGGATGAAATGATTACCATCCTGAACGAAATTGAAGCCGATTTCCAGGCGATCAGGGATGCGGAAAATTACCTGACCATGCAAAACCAGGGAGGCGAATTAAGCGTCTCTGCCCGCAATCAGATCCGGCAAAACATACAACTGATCAGTGAAACACTGAAAAAGAATAAGGAGCAGATACGGCAACTGGAAGACAGGCTAAACAAAAGCAATGTTCAGTCTTCTGCTTTGCGTAAAACAATTGACCGCCTGACTTCTGAAATTGACCAGAAAGCAACCACCATCATGGCTCTTCAGGAAGACCTGGCCCAAAAGAATGTCCGCATACAGGAACTGGACGAGATCGTAACCAACCTGAATGAAGAACTGGAAGGATTAGCCACAGTTACCGCGGCTCAATCTGAGACCTTAAATCAACAGGATAAAAGTATGCACACGGCTTACTACTGTTTTGGCACATCCAAAGAGTTGAAAGACCAGAAGATATTATCAGGTGGAGGCCTTTTCGCAAAGTCAAAAGTATTGCAGGACGGCTTTAATAAAGACTATTTCATATCTATTGATATCCGCGAAGTATTGGAAGTGCCCCTCTTCGCTAATAAAGCAAAGCTGAAATCCAACCATCCGGAAGGATCGTATGAATTTGCCAAAGATGAAGATGGAAACCTGACACTGAATATTATAGACTACAGATCTTTCTGGAGTCTGGGAAGGTATCTGGTAATCGAAGTAGGTTAAATGAAATATAAAAATCTTTTTATTGATTTAGACGATACGTTATGGGATACGTATCACAATAATAAAGAATGTCTCGAAGAGTTGTATATCGATTATCACTTTGATCGATACTATACCTCCTTCGAGACTTTTTTTGATATCTATATGCCACATAATTTAGAATTATGGGCTAAATACCGGAGAAATGAGATCGACCGGCAAACCCTTATCCTGGAACGTTTTCGTTATGTGACCCGTCCGTTAGGAATAGAAGATCCAGCTGCTGTCCTGAAAATTAACCATGATTTTCTTCAACGAACAACGACTAAAACCCGTTTGGTTCCGGGAGCGATCGAAATACTGGAATACCTGCGCCCTTCTTATCGCATGTTTATTTTATCCAACGGATTCCGGGAAGTTCAATTTAAAAAGCTGGCTAATACCGGACTCTCACCCTATTTTGAGAAAGTGATCCTTTCTGAAGACGCAGGCATACAAAAACCCCATAAAAAGATATTTGATTTCGCATTAAAAAACACGAATTCCCGGCGTACTGAAACCTTGATGATAGGGGATAGCTGGGAGGCTGATATCGTAGGAGCATATGATTCTAAAATAGATCAACTTTGGCTGAATCCGGAAAATCTTACTCCACAAGGATTTACTCCTACTTATACAGTTCATACCTTAGAGGAAATAAAAGATATATTATAAAAAAGCTGTTTTCTGATTCACTCAGAAAACAGCTTTTCAATGATTTCCATCCCCTCAAAATTCCGACGTAAAATGGAATTTGATATCCGGAAAATCATTTTGTGCCATCGTTAACACATAAGCGGAATCAGCCAGATAAACATCCCGGCCCTCTTTATCCAACGCCATATATTGAGCCTTCCGCTTTTTAAAAGCATCCAGCATCTGCATATTATCACTTTCTATCCAGCAAGCCTTATATAAACTAATCGGTTCCCATTTACATTGCGCACCATATTCATGCAACAAACGATACTGGATTACTTCAAACTGCAACTGGCCTACCGTCCCTATGATCTTCCGTCCGTTAAACTGGTTAATAAATAACTGGGCAACCCCTTCATCCATCAATTGCTCAATCCCTTTATTCAACTGCTTGGTTTTCATCGGATCCGCATTTTCAATGTATTTGAACATCTCCGGAGAGAAACTGGGCAATCCTTTAAAATGCAATTCTTCACCAGCGGTCAACGTATCCCCGATCTTAAAATTGCCGGTATCCGGTAAACCGATGATATCCCCGGCAAAAGCTTCGTCCACGGTCTCCTTTTTCTGAGCCATAAAAGCGGTCGGACTACTGAAACGCATCATTTTTCCAAAACGGACATGCTTATAATTGGCATTCCGCTCAAACCGTCCGGAACAGATCTTCACAAAAGCAATACAACTCCGGTGATTCGGGTCCATGTTGGCATGGATCTTAAAGATAAAACCACTAAAGTTATCTTCTTCCGGTATAACCTCCCGTTCAATCGCCTGCACAGGACGGGGAGACGGGGCTATCCGGATAAAACAATCCAGCAATTCCTTCACACCAAAATTATTCAGGGCAGATCCGAAGAAGACAGGGGCTATATCTCCACGCAGATAGGTATCCACATCAAATTCCGGATAAACCCCTTCTATTAACTCCACATCCTCTCTCAATTTCTGAGCTAAAGAAGTTTCGATATATTTTTCCAGTTCCGGACTCTGAATATCTTTAAACTCTACACTTTCCGTAACCACTTGTTTACTGGGAGTATAAAGATCCAATTTCTGTTCAAAGATATTATATACTCCCTTAAAACGCTGCCCCATGTCAATCGGCCAGCTTAAGGGACGGACTTTGATCTGAAGTTCCTCTTCAATCTCATCCAGCAGATCGAAAGGATCTTTTCCATCCCTGTCCATCTTATTAACAAAAACGATCACCGGTGTCTTTCGCATGCGACACACCTCCATCAGTTTACGCGTCTGTGCCTCGACCCCTTTGGCAATATCCACTACAATGATCACACTATCTACTGCCGTTAAAGTACGGAAAGTATCTTCTGCGAAATCCTGGTGACCAGGCGTATCCAATATATTGATTTTATGATCTGCATAATCAAAAGCCATCACGGAAGTAGCCACAGAGATCCCGCGTTGTTTCTCTATCTCCATCCAGTCCGAAGTGGCTGTTTTCTTGATTTTATTTGATTTTACAGCACCTGCCACATGGATCGCTCCCCCCGAAAAGCAACAGTTTCTCTGTTAAAGTAGTTTTTCCCGCATCCGGGTGACTGACAATTGCAAAAGTTCTTCTCCTTTTGATCTCTTCTGTAAACTGGCTCATTCTCTATTCACTAATTTCTTATAACAAACACGCAAGCTCTGCTCCCAATGGGGAATCGTTAGCTGGTATGTCATCTTTATTTTTGTTTTATTCAATACACTATAAAACGGACGGGCAGCCCGCGTAGGATATTCAGAAGACTCTATAGGCAACACCTGCGTAGTCATCCCAGCTAAAGAAAATACTTTTACCGCAAAATCATACCAGCTACAGACTCCTTCATTGGAAAAATGATACACACCAGAAATAAAAGAAACTTTTTCCCCATAGCTTATCACTTCCAAAATAGCTTTCGCCAGGTCTCCGGCATAGGTGGGCGTACCAATCTGGTCAAATACCACCCGCATTTCTTCCCGCTCTGTACCATAACGTAGCATAGTCTTCACAAAATTATTTCCAAACTCCGAATATAACCAGGAAGTACGGATAATGACCGAACCAGGTGATACCGCCTGAAGCACCTCTTCACCAGCTACTTTTGACTTGCCGTATACAGACACCGGACAAACCGGATCTGACTCGATATAAGGGAGATTTTTAGTCCCGTCAAACACATAGTCTGTTGAAATATGGATCATCCTTGCACCGGCACAAACAGCAGCTTTCGCCAAATTGGCAACGGCATCTCTATTAATAAGGAAACTCAGCGTCTCCTCCTCTTCGGCCTTATCTACTGCTGTATAGGCAGCACAATTAATAATATAATCAACCGGATGAATAGAAAAGTAATTTCTTACAGCCTCTTCATCACAGAGGTCCAATGTATCCACATCGGTAAACAAAAAATGATATTCAGGATAAGAAGAGGTAAGCGTTTGAATACATCTTCCCAATTGCCCGTGGGCTCCGGTAACTAATATGGTTTTCATTCTTTATTCGTCTTCTAATTTTAGTACCCCATTCATATCCTCCCGGTATTTTTCCGAAAGAAGAGCCAGAAAAGAACTGACCTGTTTAACTCCCTCCATCGTTTCCGGACTCACTTCCCGCTGTTGCATCCTCAACAATAAATAACCATACACCGCGGAAAAGCAGGTTTCCAATTCAGGGACCTCCACACCACCTGACTTGGCACGTAACTGAACAATATAAGGTAATGTTTTATAATAGGCAGCCTGATAGATCATCTCCTTAGGAGATTTAAGCAACCGGAGATGAAGATCTGTCAACGAGATGATCACATTCCGGTTCAACTGAATATGTCCTTTATCCATCACCCCTTCGCTGCGCATCATCTCAATCAATTCTTCATACCATTGACTGATCTCCGTTTTCACCTCTTCCGGCTGATCATAACGGGATATAATATTCTGCCGGATCGTTTCAATATCAAATCGGCTGGCACGTATCAGATCTTCTACCTGCCACATATATAACAGATACTCTGCAATATTCTCTTTTCTTTTTTGTTTTGCAACGATCATAAGGATAAACTATAATCAGACATCGATTGATAGAAATCAGCGTCTTTGACTCCTAACTGACGGCATACCAATCTGGCGGCATTCAGATTCAATAAAAAATAGACATCCGGCAGAAACACCCGGAACTCACCATAACGGGTTTGCAACCAGGTCTGTCCTTCTCTTTCTATAACCGTATGTTCATCATAAGGGATAGCCGTTACATCTTCACGTACTCCTTCAGCCAGATTTCTCACCAAAGGATCCCCACTGAAATAAACTAACTTACCTTCTCTTTCTATGGAAGCAACAAACGACCGGTAAATTTCATAATATGCTTCCGGAGTAGCTGCTCCTGTTGCAACAGTCCACGATAAATTAGTCAATAATGCAATATGAGGACGATAAAATTCCAGTTGTACCCGCTTTTCCAATTCAGAAGTGATCTGCGCATCCCCCTCAATAAGGGCAATACGTGAACCATACATCAATTTGACCCGGTTGGAAAGCACAGGGATCTCACTGGACAATGCATAGTCAAATTTCAGGTTCTGCTTTTCCAACGCATAAGCGATCATAGAAATGACCGACTTTTTGCCTTGCGCTCCGGCCACCACCACACGGGTCTTCTCTTTGGTCCGGTGAAAGATAAACTCCGGAACAGATTGAATAAGCAAACCTGATTCTTTGGCCCGTACCAGTTCCGGATTATCAGATCTGACCTCTGCACCTAAAACCACAAAATTTATATTTTTTGTTAATTTCTCCGGGAACCACCCTTCTCCGTAATACTTACATTTCGCTGCCTGAAGTTTCGTTTTGGTTGATTCTGTCAACTGCTCTGCCGAAACGGTCACTTCATATCCTTTCTCACGAATTGCC
>JAJQEE010000084.1 GCA_021201865.1 Tannerellaceae bacterium
TAGCCTGGGATGCAAATCCCAGGTCAGGTATCAGGAGTCCATGGAGTGCTGTAAGTACGACACTGCATATACAAACCTATTGTTTCCATAAGAGGGGGTGTACCTACAGCACACCCTCGGTGGGGATTTCTCTACCTGGGACTTGCGTCCCAGGCTACTATGTGCCGTCCCTGCGGGACTTAAGAAATAAAGATCATCCTTCGCAAAAATCTTCCGGACACTATTCATCACAGCCCCTCTTCGTTGAAAACTCCCTTCATCCCTATTTATTTCCAAAAACATCCCTTGAAAAAGCAAAAAGATCCGGTATTTTTCTTATCTTGATTACCACTAAAGGATGGGCACACGGCCGTGTGCCCATCGGATCACACACGAGAACCAACGGGCTCACGCACGTGAGCCCATGGGTTCACACGTGAGAGACGAAAACCGGATGCTTAGCTATGGAAAAAAGGAAACGACAAAACAAACTTTAAAAACTTATTCGTATGGCAATCTATTATGACTTCAGAAAAAAGCCGGGACAAAAATCAGACGAAGAAAATCCGTTGATGACTCCCAGAGTCGTCTCTTCCGGCACCTGTAAAGCAGAAGCGTTATATGAAATCGTCAGTGATGGCACCACCTTCCAGGCCGGAGAATTAGAAGGGGCGCTGAATGCCCTGATCGACCAGATGGTCTACCAGTTACAACATGGCCACACGGTGGAATTGGGAAAGTTGGGCTATTTCTCCCTAAAAATCACTTCCCGGGAGGTGACAGACAAAAGCAGCATCCATGCCCAATCCATCTCCTTCAAAAACATCAATTACCGTCCCTCCGCCTGGATGAAACAACAATTCATCAGTCTGCCCCTCGTCCGCTCGGCCAAAGGATTCAACCAATCCAAAGAATCCACCTTAGAACAGCGGAAAAGACTATTGGATCATTTTCTGGACAATCATCCCTTCATCACCCGGAGCGAATACACCGGATTGACCGGCCTGTTAAAGAAAAAAGCACTCGAAGAACTGAATCAACTTGTTGCGGAAGGATACCTGGCAACCTATGGTGGACACAACAGAAAGGTCTATATCAGAAAGAGATAGGGCTCTTATCTGCCCTATGGGATAAAAAAGAAAGGCATGAGGGATGAGAGATCATTAGAGATCAAAAAAAAGCATCTCTCATACTTTAAACAACTGAATTTAAATAAGATAAATTCAAATATTAGAGATGAGAGATGATTTTATAAAAATACATGTAGTATATAGAATTATTTGGGTCCAAACTCCATCACTATTTTATAACTACCACCTTCCCTCAAGGTAAATTTAGCCCCTATCTCCGTAAGGCTTACCGTTCCTTCCGGGCAGCCATAAATGTATATAGATAATAAATTACGAGACGCAGATATACTGGTAACTGTATGGATACCCACCTTTCCTTTATCAGTTATCTGATTATTGCTTGGATTCAGACTGGAAGTAAACCCATTGTGTAAATTAGTATGAACTGTTGCACCATAACTTAAATCATTCGTAGTTGACGATGCTCCCGGACCATTCTTAATAATAATAACATCTGCATATCCCGTAGCTAAAACAGCATCTACCATTTCACCGGGTTGCTCTTCCACTATAAATTCAGGAGAAGATGCCTGTACTTGTTCGATAACCAAAAAGACAAATAATCCACAGAATAAAAGAAATAATTTTTTCATGATAGTAATTTTTAAATTGTTAATATTAAAAGAGTAAAGTTTCCACACTTTATTAAACAGACAATTAGAAATAAAATAATAGCTCATATGCAGAGCCTTTCCAACTCACATAAAACAGAAATTAATTACAACCGGAACGACCTGCATACATGGCCCATGTAGCATCTGTTTTAATATAATCAGGATCATACTGATAAGAACCATCCGGTGAAGCGTAATAGACCTCTCCAGGGGTCACCTGTACCAGTGTAGTAACTACATTCTTAGAACAGGTGGTATTTCTACAGGCAGCCAGCCATGTATTTTCCGTAGATATAGGGTTATCAGGGAATAGGGAAGGATCAATAATAACAGGATTTGTACCTCCGTTCGATCTTCTATACGAAACATAAGGAGCCACATGGTAAACCCAATGAGCACAACAAGACCCATTACTGGCAGCCAGTGTTCCATACATAAAGAACTTTTTACACTCATATCCGTATTCATTAAAAATTCTACGCATAGCATGCGCCCTGTAATAACAGCCATCTCCTATATAAGAGAAATTAATCCCACTGTTTTTAATATGGTTTATAATGGTTTGTAAAACCGCTTCACTGGGAACAATACTTTCATACGTAGCAGATTTAAGTTCAAGAGGTGGAATTTTAGACGCATTATAAGCATCTATTTCTTCTAATGAAGTATACTTAACCTGTGCAATATCATTCGTTTCTTTAAATACATATACATTAAAAGGAATATCATACTCCTTTGCATTTTTAAGCATTTCCATATACCTGGTATATTCTTCCAAACCCGGATCCAAATAAAAAGACCGGGCAGATTGAATAAATCCAATATGTGCTCCATCCTCCCCTTCCGATATGACAAAAGGAACCACACTTCCTAAAAAGTCCAGATCATCAAATGCTAACTGTTCCGAATAAACGTCTATATCTTCTTCTGCATACTCATTTTCTTCCTTATTACAGGAAAAAAAAGAAAGAAAAAGAACAACCAAAAGTGGGAAAAACTTTTTTCTCTTACTACATTTTTCATACTACTTACATGTTTATTATTTATACTAAAGCTAATTTTTATATCAGGCATTCCAACGGGTGTGAAAGGTTTTCAAACCGTAAGCAGTACCCTGATACAATACACTGGCCGAAAGTCCTACGATCGTGGGAGATTGTCCATCATTCGTTGGTAAATTATAGAAAAAAGAAGAGGGAAAGCTGGTGGTGGCTACCCACACAAAAGTGCTTTTATTAGCAGGAATACTCACAGAAGAGACCTGAAGTCCCCCATTACTTTCATGAAAAGTAACGGAAGAGCTTTGTTTACCGGAGAGAGTAACCGCAATCATGGCCGGAGTCAAGGTGAAAGCAGTGGTAGAGGTTATGGATATATAGTACCAGGAAGTAACGACTTCAGCCGAATCTGCACTATAAGGTTTAGTAAGGGTACTGGGACTTGCACTGGATGTACTTCCCATAGTTCCTAAATTACCCCGCCGGTTACTTTTTAAATTAATGTATGCAATTGTAACGCCGGTTACGGCTCTTTCTCCTCCGTTATCCGGAGTTACAATAGGGTTAGATTGTTCATTCATGGTTTTCAATTTTAAATGAGTAATTAATAACTATAAAAAATAAATGGTTTTCCTCTATTCCTTGTAATTTCAATTTACTAATAAATATATTTAAATTAATTGTAAAACAAGGTATATATTAACATAATACAACATTTAAAACTAAATAAAGATCAAAATAAACAAAATAATCATAGAAATAAACATAAAAAAAGGATAAGAATTTTTATTCTTATCCTTTTTTATGTTATGTGGATTGATTTTCAGATATGAGCCCATGAATTTACATGGATCGTTCCCTGCCCGAAAAACAGAGAAGTTATCACTTTCGGCTCTCCTCCTTCTGCAGACATCCACAAAAGTTCTACGTGTTTGTTAGCTGGATGATCTCCCGGTTATAGAACACTTGTCACCGTATAAGTAAGCTCCTATAGAGCATAGTAGATTTGTCCTATAGTTTCATCAATATATTTCTATATAAGATTATTTTTATTTATTCCACAAGGTATAAAATTGAGATACTTCAGGATAAGTATTATTATTGCCAATCAATCCCATTCTTCCCTGTAAAACTACCCGTGTAGGAGATTGTCCGTCATTGGTAGGCAAACCAAAAAAGAAAGAAGAGGGAAACTCACCTGTACGCAACCATATTTGTGTTGCTTTACCACCTACCAACTGTATACCAGAAAGCATTGTTCCTTCAAATGCATCAAAGAATCTGACCATACCTCGACTGGTAGTATGATGAGCTAAAATCATCTTAAATAAATCTGGATAAAATTCATATGTATACTCTTCACCCTGCTGCCATGTAATGGCTACTCTATACCAGGTTAACACTTGCTCACCGGACTCACCACTATAAGGTTTAAGAATGGGATAATAGGTACTCCCTGAACTATGTTTGGGAACTGCACCTAAGTATCCTCTTCGACTACTTACAAATCTTGCTTCTAAAATATTAAAGTTAAATTCTTCACTCAATTTAATGTCTTCATTTTCCATGGTTCTTAATTTTATGATTAGTATTTAATTATAAAAATATCAATATACTACAGTACAATCTTAAACACAATTTGTCTTTAACAATGAACTATTAAAATTACCTATAATAATAATAAAAACAAATTATTTATATAAAAAAGAAAGAATTAAAAGTGAGAAAAAGTTTTTTCTTTATTTTAAAATTAGCACAATGTAGCAACTCAACCTATATAAATAATAATTAACTAATATGGTATAGAAAACAACTAATCAAAATTATATTTCAAAAAATATTATCATAATAATACCTATAAAT
>JAJQEE010000026.1 GCA_021201865.1 Tannerellaceae bacterium
TCTCGTATAAGTAAATGAAACAACCATACATTTATATAAAAAAAGGATCCTTTATCCTTTCAGTTCTTATTTTCTCTATCCTGTTTCTGATATCTTGTCAGGACTCCAAAATGCAGGATAGTCATTCCATACGTTTGAATCAATTAGGTTTTTTCCCTCTGAAGAGAAAATAGGGATTGTTATTTCCGATGACTTCGGGGGTAAGGAGTTTCTGGTCCGGGAGGAAGCAACAGGAGAAATTATATACCGGGGTACTCTTTCAGAGATCCGCCATTCTGACTTTTCCAATAAAAAGACTTCTGTTTCAACCTTTACGGAAGTATCCCAGCCGGGAAAGTATCGTATAGAGGTTCCCGGTCTTGGGAGATCGCATGCCTTTGAAATAAAAGATAATCTTCTTTCGGATCTTGCAGATGCCAGTTTAAGAGCCTTTTATTATCAGCGGGCCAGTATGCCTATAGATGAAAAATATGCCGGTAAATGGGCACGTCCTTCCGGACATCCGGATGACCAGGTCATGGTCCATTCCTCTGCTGTTTCTCCGGAACGTCCGGAGGGGACTATTATTTCTTCACCCAAAGGGTGGTATGATGCCGGAGATTATAATAAATATATTGTTAATTCCGGTTTTACAATCGGGGTGTTACTCTCTCTGTATGAAGACTACCCTGTATATATGCGACAGCGGTCGATCCATATTCCTGAAAGTTCAAATAAGACACCGGATCTGTTAGATGAAATCTACTGGAATGTAGCCTGGATGTTAACCATGCAGGATCCTGCGGATGGAGGAGTTTACCATAAGCTGACCACTCCGGAATTTGAAGGATTCATTAAGCCGGTGGATTGTAAAAAGCAACGCTATGTAGTGGCTAAATCTGTTACAGCAGCTTTGGACTTTGCGGCATCTATGGCCCAGGTTTCCCGTGTTTACAAGGACTATAGTGAAGATTATCCAGGTCTTTCGGAGGTTGCATTATCTGCTGCGAAGCGTGCTTATGAATGGGCGTTGAAGCATCCGGAACAGTTATATCAACAGAAAAAAATGAATGAAACTCATTCTCCTGCTATCCAGACAGGAGAATATGGGGATCGAAGTGCAGATGATGAATTTTTCTGGGCGGCTTCCGAATTGTTTATTACTACCGGTGAAAATATATATCTGCAAACAGCTATTGAATATGCACCTGAAAATTATACGGTTCCTGTCTGGGGAAATGTGTATGGTTTAGGGACTTTCAGCTTAGTTCGTTATCAGGATCAACTGAACGGAAAAGGAAAAGAGCTGGCGGATAAATTACAACAACAACTGTTGGTGTATGCGGATAGCGCTGTGATGAATGCAGACCAGTCTCCCTATGCTGCTCCTTATGGACGTGTTGCCCAAGACTTTTTCTGGGGTTGTAATTCGGATGCGGCATCTAACCAGGGAATGACTTTTTTATATGCTTACCGTTTAACCGGAAAAAAGATTTTCTTACAGCGGCTTTGCATAATATGGATTGTATTTTGGGTAGGAATGCAACCGGATACTGTTATGTCACAGGGTTCGGAGTTAAAAGTCCGGTGAATCCCCACCATCGTCTTTCGGCAAGTGATGACATGGAAGAACCCCTTCCGGGGTTTTTAGTAGGAGGGCCTAATCCGGGTAAGCAGGATGGCTGTGAATATCCTTCCGATATTCCGGATGAATGCTATGCGGATGTATTGGCTTCGTATGCGTCGAATGAGGTTGCGATCAACTGGCAGGGGCTTTTTACCTATTTTATTTATGCTCTGAACGCTTCTTTACAGAGATAAATTTTCTTCCAACGAATTGTATTCCGGGATCTCTTTCAGAAAAGAGTAACTTTGCTTGTTGTAGTCTATTTGGCAGCAATAATGATGCATGCCATTGCTTACAATCAGGTAATGTACCTTCAGACACATGTTATAACGCACGATTTGTTCGAATACAGCCTGTGTAATGGGTACGTCGGGGGATTTGTATTCTACGATCACAAGAGGGCTTAAAAAGCGATTATATGCGATTGTATCGCATCTTTTTTTTGGTTCCGTTTAGTTTAATCGCAATTTCATTCGCCAGCAGTTCCCGGGGAAATCCTTTTTCCGTAACCAGATAAGAGACAAAATGTTGACGGACCCATTCTTCCGGAGTCAGGGAAACATATTTCCGGCGTATGTCATCGAAGATAAAAAGCTTTTTATTTCTTTCAATTACTTTAGCACTGAACCGTGGTAAATTTAACGATTGCATTTGTTATATTTGCTGTTCATTTGATGGATAAATCAACATCAAAGGTAGTGATTTATGAAGACAAAGCAAGAAATCGTAGAGAATTGGCTGCCGCGCTATACAGACAGAAACCTGGAAGATTTTTGTCCGTATATCCTGTTGACTAATTTCACCAAATATGTGGAGTTATTTGCCGAACACTTCCAGGTTCCTATTTTAGGTTTGAAAGGTTCGATGCCAAATGCTTCCACGGAAGGAATCATGATCATTAATTTTGGTATGGGAAGTGCCAATGCGGCTACTATCATGGATCTGCTCTCTGCGGTTAAGCCGAAAGCAGTCTTGTTTCTTGGTAAATGCGGGGGATTGAAAAAATCCATAAATCTTGGCAGTTATCTTCTACCTATTGCGGCTATCCGTGGGGAAGGTACATCCAATGAATATCTTCCGCCGGAAGTACCATCCTTACCTGCGTTTTCCATGTTGCGTGCGATCTCATCAGCCATCCGTGACCAGGGGCATGATTACTGGACAGGGACGGTTTACACGACGAATAGACGGGTATGGAAATATGACACAGATTTTAAGACTTATCTGAAACGTACCCATGCAACAGGTATCGATATGGAAACGGCTACGCTTTTAACCGCAGGTTTTGCAAATAAGATCCCCACCGGTGCTTTACTGATGGTATCGGATAAGCCTATGGAAGAAGATGGGGTGAAAACAGAGGAAAGTGACCGGATGGTTACTAAAAAATTTGCAGGAGAACATGTATTGTTGGGTATTGAAGCCCTGAAACTAATTATTGACGATAAAAAGACGATCCGGCATATCCGCTTCAGCTGGTAAATGATTCTATAAGATGGCCAAACAAGAGCACACATTTGAAAGTATTTGCAGAAGTATTGTAACCCGGAAATTTCAGCCCGTTTATATTTTAATGGGGGAAGAGCCCTATTTTATTGACCGGATCACGGATCTGTTATTGACCCATGTCATATTGAATGAGACGGAAAAAGATTTTAACCAGCTCATTATGTATGGTGCAGATACGGATGCAGCTTCTATTATTAATGCGGCCAGACGTTTTCCGATGATGGCGGAGTACCAACTAATCGTAGTCCGGGAGGCTCAATTAGTACGTGATATTGAATTACTGACCAACTATGTGAAAAACCCTTTGTCTTCTACGGTACTGGTTATAAATTACAAATATAAGAATCTGGATCGCCGTAAGACCCTTGCGGCTGCTACGGAAAAGAACGGGGTGTTATTCGAATCCAAAAAGGTGCCGGATTACAAAATGGCCGCTTTTATCACCTCTCTTTTACAGGAACGGAATGTAGGGATTGACCCTAAAGCCGCCCAGATGCTCTCAGATTACCTTGGTAACGATTTAAACCGTCTGGCTAAGGAATTAGACAAGCTGGCAATAATAATGCCGGAAAACGCATTAAAACGCGTCACACCAGAGTTGGTTGAGCAGAATATCGGGATTAGTAAAGAATACAATAATTTCGAACTGATAAAGGCGATCGCCTCTAAAGATATTTTGAAGTCTAACCGGATCATCCGGTATTTTGAAAAGAACCCTAAAAATAATCCTATCCAGGCAACCCTTCCTGTATTATTTAATTATTTCTCCAATCTCCTGATCTGTCATTATACGAAGGATCGTTCCGATGCAGGTTTAATGTCTGCATTAGGTTTACGGGGAAATTTCCAATTGAAGGATTATACGATTGGTTTGCGAAATTATTCAGCGATGAAAGTTTTTAATATTATTTCTGAGATCCGGACTACAGACGCCCGGTCAAAAGGGGTAGAGAATGTTTCAGTTTCCGATGCCGGGCTTTTGAAAGAATTAATTTTTATGATCCTTCATTGAAAGAGAGAATCTACTGCATGAAAAAAGCAATTTGAATTCAAAATCGCCCCAAATTTCTATTTTGATTCATTTTGTAAACAAATAAATTCAGTCTTGTTATCTGATTATTAGACATTTATACTGATTTTTACTTTCTGAGAATTTAATATTTTGCCCTATGTGTACAAATGTGCACTAAAATTCCATTTATT
Source organism: Tannerellaceae bacterium (assembly GCA_021201865.1). Classification (GTDB taxonomy): domain Bacteria; phylum Bacteroidota; class Bacteroidia; order Bacteroidales; family Tannerellaceae; genus UBA4116. The sequence goes on from JAJQEE010000026.1 coordinate 4,319, forward strand.
TTAATACAAACATTGCTTTTCCTCTTTCCTTATTATCTTATAAGTCATTTTGGCAGGGTTGATTAATTTCCCTTTTGATCGTATTTTATGATTGTTTATAATTGTGTGCATGTTACAAAAGTGTACGAGTATGATTGTAAAGTAGATTCATGCAATTGTGTTACTTTTGTGCAAGTATACAATTGTATATAATTTATGTTGATTTAATAATGTAATCAGCTTATGAAAATTCCCTTATGAACTATATATAAAG
>JAJQEE010000019.1 GCA_021201865.1 Tannerellaceae bacterium
TTAATAACTAATTAATAACAAATAATCACTTGGAAATTAACATAGAAATCGGGGTAACTACTTATGAATCGTAACTTTTTAATTTTCTTATTTTTACTATTGGAATACCTTCTTGAACCATTATCTTTATTACTTTATATTATATGCCATCAACGTATCCCCGTGACGTACGTACATAACACCTTTATGGATCACCGGATGTGCCCAGTGCTGGTCTGTACCCATCGTGATCATGAATTTGCTGACCACGTCCAGTTTGGCCGGGTCTGGTTTTACCAGTGCCATTTCACCCCGGTCTGAATAGCAGTAGAGTAGTCCGTCTGCATAGATAATATTACCCATGGCTAAGCCTCTTTCTTTATAGCTGATCTCACCTGTTTTCCAGTTCACACAGAACCAATAGCGGTTTGTATCTCCTGATCCGTAGGCATAGTCACCTACTTTTACCATGGCTCCGATACGGTTATCCAGTTCGGTTGCTTCCCATGCTTTTTCCACATTCCGTCCGCCGTTGGTCAGGCGAAGCATGGTGGAGCCTTTTCCGTATCCGCTGGTACATAAAAGCATCCCGTCACTATATACAGGTGTATTGGCATGTACGGAATATTTATTCTTGATCTCATAAGACCAGAGTTTCTTTCCGGTTTCCGCATCCACACCTATCACATGATCAGCCGTATGGGTTACGATCAGCGGAACCTGTTGATCGGTGATATATAGAGGAGAACAATAAGCGGAAATATTTCCTTCTCCGGGACAACTCCAGACCAGTTCTCCTGTATTTTTATTCAGGGCAACCATATTGTGTTTTTTCCCTCCCGGGGTGGCGATCAGTTTATCACCGATGATCAGGGGAGATTCATTAATACCCCATTCAATATTAGGAGCATCAAAGTCTGTGAGGATATTCTTTTTCCAGATCATATCCAGTGTATTGGCATCCAGACAAGCCAGATCCCCCATACCGGCGATCACATATACTTTCCCATCGTTTACCGTTACTGTGCCACGGGAACCGTTATAATTCTTGTCCCACTCTTTCCCGTATGGTTTTTTGTTCAGGAGTTTTCCGTTCATATCAAAAACGTAGACATATCCTTGCCCGTCTGTCATTCCTGTAACATAGAGTTTTCCCGTAGCAATCGCCACGGAAGAGTGTCCTTCACCCAGGCCATCGTAATGCCAAAGCATCTGAGGACCTTCTGCCGGCCATGTTTTAAGAAGTCCGGTTTCCGGATAGATACCTGTCCGGTCATTTCTCCACTGGATATGGTCCTGTGCGGAGATCGTCAAAGCTGAAAACAATAAGACTGAAATCGCTAACTTTTTCATTGTGTCTTTATTTAAATTATTTATCTGATGTATATTCCTGTTTGTCTTCTCCGTAACGGATCGCTTTTTGTATGTTTTTCAATGCCGTTAATGCAAATGTTATATTATAGAGTTCTTCCGAATACCATAACCGGGCAAAATAGAGACCGATCGGTTCTGCTTCGTATATCCGCCCTTCCTGGAAACGTTGATAGAGAAACTGAACGCCTCTTTCTATTACTTCCGCCTGTATATCCGGATAGGAAACGAATGCATTCAGCACCTTAGCGGTAAGTGTTACTTTCGAAGGCAGGCCTTTAGAGCCTCCCCAACCACCGTCTTCATTTTGGGAAGCCAGCAGGAATTGAATTCCTTTGGTGGTTATTTCCTGTGCTACCGGTTGGTTAGATACGGAGAGATAATCTGCTGTAACAGCTGTTCCGTAAACAGGGGAACGCTCGTCTGTCGCATCCTGGTCACCAAACCACAGCGGTGTCCATGAACCATCTTCAGCCTGTTCTTTTTGCATCCATTCCAATAATTGACGGATACTTGCCGAACATTTTTCCTGCAGGTCAGGCGGTAGTTTGTCCAGCCATAATTCAAAAGCCAGCAGCGCGTGTGCCGAGATATCGGGGCTACTTCTATCGAATGGCAGTTTTCCCCATCCTTTGCAGAAAGTAGGCATTCCTCCATCCTTGTTTTGCAGATCCAGCAACCATGCTACCCCTTTCCCGATCTCTTTGCAATAGGTTCCTTCCTGTAAAATATGAAGCGCTACTAAAGCACCGGAAGTATCGTCCGCATCCGGAACTGAACCGGACAGATCCGTCCAGCCCCAACCCCCTTCTTTAGCTCCGGTAAAAGGATGCCGGTAAGCGAAAGCATTCTTCCGGATGATATCTGCCAATGCTGCTTTGTCTGTAATATCTTCATCCAATGCCCGTACACTTAGTGTGGTAACCCATCCGGCCAGATCAGTATCTATGGGCCAGGAACCATCTTCCCGTACGGTGGAAGTAAGGAAGCCGGCTGCCCGTTGGGTCGTGATATGTGTCCGGTAACCGGCTGCACTCATGCACATGGATACAAACGCTGTCAAAGGAGCAGCCTCTAGGTAGCCACCTCCTTCCGGCTGCAGCTTTTCCAGTATCCGCAGGCAAGGAGAAATAAAACTTTCCCGTACAGGATAGAGCATATTTTTTCCCTTTTTGTGTCGCAGGATACCAACCGCGATCAGTGCCGGGATCGCATAACTCACCACAGGTAAATTCAGGAAGCGGAAAAACCGCTGGGGAAGAACTGCCAGTTCAAAAGGTAACTGAGGAATTTTATTCCAGCTATGGATCACACCTGCCAGAGCACACATCACCAGGATGGGAGCGGAGAAGGTCAGGTCTGAACCATAATAGGCAAGCACCCCTTTAATAATATGTTCATCGGTATTTCCACCGAATTTTTTAGTCAAATATTCTTTTGCTTTTTCGGGAGCCGCATTCTGTGCATACAAGGATGCATAGGAGAGGAGTGTGGCTGTCATATTGGAAGGACTTTCCAATGTGTCACCCCAGGAGCCTTCTGCAGTCATCGTAGAGATCAGCCAGTCTTTCCCTTTTTGTATGCAGCCCGCATATTTCTCCTTATCAATCGTATAGAGGGCAAAGACTGCTACGGATGTAGAAATGGCACTGGAAGACAGTTTCCCTCTCCACATTCCATCAGGAGTGCGCCGGTTGATTAACTCTTCCCGCAACGCATGGACTATTTCATCTATGTGTTTGTTCATCTGCATGATCCTAAAGCTAATAGTCCGTAAAATGTATATTCCACATCGCTTGTTTCATCTAACAGTGTAGCTGCAAATCCTCCGTTATCTAACCAGTGTGCTTCAATAAAATCAAAAGGTGGTACAGCGGGTTTTACCTCATAGCTGTGGAGCGTGAATAACGCTGTGGCTGTGGATAGCAGATCTGGTACCGGGGTCAGATGCGTGGCTTTGTATCCACCGGTACTGTCCTGTATGTCCCGTAAATAGTGAATGTCTTCCTGTTGTTGGTATTCTTCTAACTGACCTTTTACAGATAAGGCGGCTGCCGTTGCATTGACGGTTGCAGTCAGCGAACCTTTCCGGTTGGCGTATCCACCTCCGGCTACTTTGTAAGAAGCCAGTGACTGGAGGATTTCCATCTTCTCTTCAATCCGTTGGCCTGCATCTTCAAGCAGGGAAAGATAGATGAAACGGGTATAGGGAGAAGCCGGATCATCATGAGGGATCATCCGGAAGGAATCCAACGTACGGACATTTGTTTTATACAGGAGACGGAGAAACAGGGCCATTTTCCCTTTTTTGAAAAGGGTCAGTAGCATCCGGCAACGTATCCAGGCTGCATAGTGGATCAGATCAAGCTTTTCACTTTCTATGGTGTGGAGGTATTTCTCCATTTTCCGTGTGTCAACCGGAACGTGGAGTACGTAACAAAGCATCCAGCCAAACAGGCTGTAGTAGAGATCTTCCTGCCCATTCTTCCCCTTAAATGTACCGTCCGGGGTTTGTGAGGATATCACATACTCCTTCACCTGGCTGAGGGCATCCCCACCCAATTGTACCACTCCCTGTTGAAGCACCCTGAAGAGTTGTATGGATATCGTTTGTTTCATTTTTTCAATATCTTATTTGTCACCCGGAAGAGGAGCCGTTTGAGTTCCCGGTTCCGGATGTCTTTTAATGATTCGATGGCCTTTGTATGATATTCGTCTACCAGTGCTTTTACCTGTTCCAGTGCTTTTTCAAGTACAGGGAGGTGAGCGGGCTGATAAAGAAAGCCCTTCATATCTGTTGCCGTTAGCAGTTCTTGTAGAAACCGGCTATCCGGGTATTGTTCGCAGATGGCTGCCAGAACAGAGGAGGGGCGTAGTGCTACGGTCTCTTCGGTAGTGAAATCTTCTATATCATCCTGCAATTGGTAGGCTATGCCTAATGCTTCTGAATAGGTATGGAGTGTTTGCTGTAATTGTTTATTCTCCTCCGCACAAAGTAGCCCCATGACCAGCGAGACTTCAAATGCCGGAACAGTCTTGTGCCGGAAGATATCCAGTACCGTTTCCATCGTGAGTGGCTGAGGACGCAGGCTCCATTCTAATTCTGTACCCTGTCCTTTGCATAAAGCTATATGGGCGGCTGCAGCTTCCTGTAATAGTTCTGCTTTTCCACCGTAGCTTAACAGGCGGTAACCTTCTCCTAACAAAATATCTCCAACATTGATCCCGACCGGAATACCATACGTTGCGTGAACGGTTGCTTTTCCATAGCGGAACCGGTCATTATCCTGTATGTCGTCGTGTACGAGGGAAGCTTTGTGGAAACATTCCACAGCGATGGCAGCTTTCTGTACGGTATCAGGTATTTCCCGGTTTCCCGTTAATGCCATATAGGTTGCAGCCAGCAGGTAGGGACGCCAACGCTTTCCGTCACTTCCCATCCATTCACGGGCGATGGTAGTGGTATGATCGTTCCCGCTACTCATTTCCCGGGATAGGTTTTCAGGGGAAAACCATTCTTTGATATGGGATTTCAGGAGGTCATGATCCAGTAAATTCGCTTCCTCATTTGAATAGAGGGAGATCATTTGCTCTACATACCCGCTATCTACGGTTGTATCTTTGCATCCGTCTTGGTTCAGGGGTATAGCCATGCCGGGTATCGCATGATTCACTAATAATGGAAAGGCTTTTTCAAGGGATTCAAGACAACCTACCCCTATAATGGTATCTACTACCCGGTTTTCGATCAGGCCGATCACAGAAGTAAAACCTTCTGCCACGATACTCATCACCCCAAGCTCTTCGGCTTTCTTTTCCAATGCCGGGATCGAACAATTCATACATTGCCGGCACAGAAGACCGATCTCGTCTGTCTCTGCCGTACATTGAACGGAATCACTCAAACATTTGGGTAACAGAAGGATCCGTTTCTCATACGGTATGGATGCCACCGTGTCTTTCCAGAGCGTATTGTTGGCCTCCACCATGATCCATCCTTTTGTAGCAGGATCAAGCGTCTGTTCTTCTATCAGCTGACCAGCCAATAGAGATAATTCTTCCATGGATAAGGGAGGAGACAACGCTTCACTCTTTACGTAACGTTCAATCCGCTGACGGAGATCGTTGCGCTGCTGAAAGGTAGAAGGGATCTGATATATATTCTTACTATCCATATTACCCGTGTTTTATCCGTATGCTCCAAATCCGAAGAAATACTTCTTCTTCAATAGTTTAAAGAATGAATTCTTTTCCGGGATCTTTTCATCCTTCATATCGTGTCCGGCTACCGGTTTCATCTTTTTATATTCTTCCAGCACCGTGCCCCGTGAAGTAGTATCTACAGCCTGTTGTTCTTCAAGAAAACGGGCGAGTCGTTCCGGATTTTCCATCAGGATACATCCCCGTGAGTCTGCTGCGGTTAGTTTGCGCAGGTCCGCCAGAAACCGGGAGTTCTCAAATATTTCCACCAGGTTACTTCCGTCTTCATTGATATATTCTTTGGCCATTTGCAGGGGAGGGCAGAATTCTACGGCACCGGAGGGAGAGATATGATGACTCATACCCATGGCTCCCGGACAGAGTGCTTTTCCTTCGTCATCCCAGTAAACATCTATGATCTGCAAAGGAGCATCTTTCCGTTGTTCAACGATAAACTCCCGCAACGATCTGATCTGGTCTTTGTCGAGTGCATTTTCCGGTCTTGGATCTGCACCGACCGGCCGGTAGATATAGTACCATAAATAATGAACGCCTTCTTTCGCCAGTAATTCAATGTATTCCCTATTGACTAAGTCATGGTAATTGCTTTTACAGATACTGGCTGCCGCTCCAATGATGAGGCGGGCTTTCCGGCAGGCCCGTAATCCCTGCAGTGTACGGGCATAGACATTATTTCTTCCTCTGCGGGCATCACTTTCTTCTTCTAACCCTTCAATACTGATCATGGGGGGTCACATTTCCCATTTTCTTTAAACGCATAGCAACCGGTTCTGTCAGCAGGATGCCATTCGTAAATAGCTGGAAATAACAGTCACTGTGTTTTTCCATGACATCCAGTAACCCTTTATATAATAAGGGTTCACCGCCAAGGATACCGAAAAAGTAGGATCCTTTCTGTTTACTGCTGCGGATAATTCCATCTAACTGAGTCAGCGAAAGAGATTGTTTACCACCTGCTGATACCCAGCAACCGCTGCATGTCAGGTTGCAGCTTTCGGTAACGGATATCATGACAAAGGCCGGAAAAAAGGGTTCTCCTTGGGCCATTCGTTTTTCAAATTGATTTATATTGAGCAGGTTGCGCCATCCGAAATTGTACATGAATTTCCAGATAAGCCGTGGGGAGGATTCCAGAGGAACCCGCAGGGCGGAACGGAAGGTTGCTGTATACTCTCTTATTGTCATGGTTTATCTTTTCTTACTAATGATATACTGGCCCGGCGGTGTTGCAGACGCATACGTAAAGCATCGGCATAGACAGCCTTTGTATCCAGTGAAATAGCCAGCTCTTCGTCTTCCAATCCTCCGTTGATGGGTGACTTCTCATATTTAGGAAAGATAATCGCTTTGGCCGGACAGATTCGTGCACAGGCCGGACAATTATTCTTGCAGTTTTGTGGCTGTGCCACTTTTACCCGTCCTTCTTCAAGGGCATAGACCCCAAAGAGACAGAAGTCATGGCACTTCTCACATTCGGCACAACGCTCTTTGTCGATGACCGGATACCAGGCATCTGTGCCCGGTTCGGGTGTGAAGCCTGCGATCTCTTCCTGTATGGAAGAGAGATCCGGATGACCGGTTTCTGTCAGTTGAAGTTGTACCAGTATCTCCTCTAAGGTTAGATTCCTGATATCCACAATCTCTCCCGGTTCACAATTATATGTGGCAAAATGGGAGCGAATCGCACGCGGATAACAGGCCAGTATTGTATGACCAGCGACCTGCCGTGCTGTTTCTGCCTGTTGCATGGTCCGGCATAAGTCAGGACAAAGTTGTACGTTCTCTCCTTTTTCGCGCAGAATAGCTGCGATTGCTATCGCTTTTTCTTTTTTAATTATAGTACGCGAAGTACATAAGCATATGATGATATTACGAGCTTGCATTTTTCCGGTTCATAGTTTTTCACCCTACAAACTTGCTAAAAAAAATTTGATCTTCCATCCTTTTTCCTTTAAAGCGGAAAAATAAGGGATAAAGACGAAAGGAAGATAAAAAATAAGCAGTGAAAAGGGTTACAAGTCCGCGCCAGCATTGTATTTACCTGATCATTTCAGTTGCTTTCCGCTGGAGAAGGGATTTCTTTGTCCATTATTCAACCAATCCCAGAATCTCCCCGGGAGAATCAACAATATAGGTAGCCCCATTCTGCTCCAGCTCCTTACTCGGACGAAATCCCCAGGTTACACCTATCGCTGTAATACCTGCATTCCTGGCCGTTTGCATATCCACACCTGAATCTCCCACATATAAAACTTCCTCTTTCCCGACGCCCGCTTTTTTCATAATGTCATACACAATAGAAGGATCCGGTTTAATAGGCACCCCTTCACGTTGCCCCAGAACCGCAGTGAAAGAAAAATTCTTAAAATAATGCTCCGCCAGCGTTTCAGTAGCCGACTGATACTTATTAGAAGCGATCGCCAGTTGAATCCCTTTCCCCTGCAATACCTCCAACAATTTCGTAATACCAGGGTAAGGGGGCTGTCATATCCATATAATGCACATCATAATAAGGAACAAATTGAGCACGAATCTTTTCTATATTCTCCTCCGTACGTGCACTGGCAGGCAAAGCCCTTTCAAAAAGTTTCAGAATCCCATTCCCCACAAACAGCTTATAAGCATCAACAGGGTGAACCGGAAAACCACATTGTTCAAGCGCATAATTCGTACAGTTCGCCATATCCGTTAACGTATCCAGCAACGTCCCATCAAAATCAAAAATGATCAGCTTCTTCATCTTATTTATCCAATTATTTCCACAAATATAACCATTAGCCCTGCGAATCGCTGGATCTGTACCAAAAAAATTAAGCCTCCGGAGGAATCCCCGGAGGCTTGTCAACATAAAAAAGTATTACAACGCATGCGGTTCATCGCACTCAACCGGAACCAGCTTCACATCAATCTTCTTAAACGAAAGTAATTCAGGTGTGTCACTTAACATCGTGCCCGGAGTAAAAATGATCCGGGGTTTCTTGAATTTACTCACATGGAAGTCTTTCGGATCTTCTACACCTGTACTTCCGGCAGAAACGCGGAAGGAACCGAATTCGCCCAGATGTATGATGTTGCCGTGACTTAGATATTGTTTCATGTGAAAGATCAAACCCTTGATCACGCAAGTTGCATCACCCTTATTCGCAGTCGTATAACCCGCCAGCAAGTCACACAACATTTTTAACTTGATCCGGTCATTCGCACGAACCTGACCATATAATAACGTCGCTCCCTCCGGAGCATCCTTGCGCATATCTAAACGGCGCACTAAATGATATTTCAATGCCATAAACAAAAAATTAGTAGTTAATTCTATTACAAAATCATAAATGAAATTTTTTCAATTGCTCAAATCGCATGCGGCAACTTACAAGGATCCTCTACCTCGATCACATCCAATTTCTCATAATGAATATTCTCCCGCATAAATCGTAACAGACCGATCCCCGGAGTATAAACAATGTGTCCTTTCTTAAAAAGTGAGGTATGAAATTCCTCTTCGTCCGTCACACCTGGACTGCCAGCCACCATCCGGAAATTACCTAGATCCCCCAATTCCACAATATTCCCTTTCACCAAATGCTGGCGCATCAACATCAACAACCCCTCCAACACAACAGTCACATCCCCCTCCGAAGCCGTTGAAAGTGCAGAAATCGCCTCACTCAGCTCCGGTAATTCGATCCGGTCCCCTGAACGAGTCTGTCCATAATATAACTTTGCACCTTCCGGTGCGTTTTTACGCAGGTCTCTCCTGCTTACTAAATGGTAACGTAATGCCATACTTAAAAATTTAATAGATTAATAATGTATACTGCCCGTATGAAAATTTTTTCTGATCGCTGACCGGTTCCAAGCAATTGGTGAACTTCCCCGAAACAGTAAAACAAAGATAAGGGAGGGTAGAGGTTCCACATCCACTTATGTCCACTTATGTCGCCATTTATCACTTTAAATCCCTTTATTTGTTTTTTTGATTTTTTTAACAATATGTGGAGAAAAAAAGTGAAAATATAAATAATGTTAACATGGAAAAATACATGCAGAGACAATTTTTTAATATGTGAAAGAATGTGAAAAGCACTTGCAAAACCTTCCATCTGATAGTATCTTTAAAGAAAAGAAATCACTTATTTTTTAATACGAACAGATGGAAAAACAGATTGAAAATTTCAAGTCTAAAATTTATGGATTTCAGGAGATCGCCTCCCTTTACAGTCCGGAAATTCTGCCCCGTTCAGCCGCCCGGCGTCTTAAACGCTGGATCCTGACCAATGCTAAATTATACGGACATCTTACCCACACAGGCTGGGTGGAAGGTCAACGCCTCCTAACCCCTAATCAGGTAGAAGTACTCGTCCACTACCTCGGCGAACCCTGATACCCAATCACCTAAAAAAGAAACTCCCCGGCCTCCCATCAAACAAGAGGCCGGGGAGTTTCATCTTAATATCCGATCACTGTATCAAGTACGCAAAAGAGGAACTCACAATCCACCCGTTTGGCTACCACATCCCGTGGTAATCCTGGAATTGTTACTTCTGCATCCGGAGAACTGATCACCGCTTTTTTGTGGGTCTCAATGATATTTGTATTTTGAGTCTTTTCCTGGGTCAATAAAACAAGCAATTCGATAAAATCAGGCAAATACTGCTCCGTAAGCCAAATATTTCTTCGACTACTTTTTTGGTATTGTCTTTCCAATAAGTTTTTAGCGATCAGATACCGGTAATAAAAGACCCGTATCTGCCGTGGAGTCACAGAAGGATGCAAAATAAGTTTTTCCCGCAATATCCTGACTTCATCCGGATGTAACCGGTAAGCATCCTCACTCTCTTTATCAGCTAATTCCTCCGCAGAATCTGCTGGTACAGACTTTCCTGTTTGTGTCTGTGCTGCTTCAGCCTGTTCTCCCGTATGTGTTGCTTCTCCCGTCTGCTCCGTCCCCACATCATCCATAAAATCATCTTCTTCTTCCATCTCTCTCTCTGAATCCCCGGAGGTAGGCACTCCTTTGGACTGATTTTTCATCTCCTGTTTTTCCTCCACTTCCGGATGATGCTTTTTTATTAACTCATCAAAAAACTCATTTATCTCAGCAGGCGTAAGCTGCCCCAACTTAATACCCGAAATAAATAACTTATCAATATACTCCGGGATCTGTTCCTGAATATTAAAAACAATTTCCTTTGTGTGAACTGCAAACCTTTTGTATTTCCACCAGATCGCCTGTTTCAGGATCCGTTCATCAATAGCCGTTACAATAACCAGCTTTTCAGCCAGCTCTTTATCATCCAGCATAATACGTAACGCATCAATGATACTGATCACCTTCTCCTCCGGGCAGCGGTCTACATCATCTACAAACAACAAGATCTTCTCTTTTCTCTTTTCTGTGTTTTCTTCCCGGGTGGTATTCTTCCCTTTTTCTATCTGATCCTCATCTTCCTTCTTCTTCTCATCCGGAGAAAGGCAGAAAATGTATTGCCTGATCCAGTCCCATTTCGTCCTACCAATCCATAAATCAATCAAAGCCTTCAACTCCTTTTCTATCTCCACCTGCGAACCAAGCATATGAATAAAAGAAGGAGCCTTCGTATATTTACGGAAAAGATCATATCCCGGGATCAGATATCGCCACACCAACACAACAAGGTTCACCAAGGTAAAGAGTCCCAACGCATTCACAGCCCACCAGGCCCACGAAAGTTTTGTATCCAGCTCTACTACAAATTTGAAAAACAGGAACCATAGAAGAGACAGAACAAACAGGACAATCGGTTTCAAACCATGCCGCCTGCTATTTAATAGCATACGGCACCACTGCTTTTCCCTCCAATTGAGGGGAGCATAGAACTTCTCGGCAAAGTTTTCATACAGATATGCCCAGATCGCCGGGGTTTCCTGATACTTCCAGGCCTGAAAATCCACCCGGTGAATATTCCCTTCCTTTTCCAGAATCTTCCAGGTTTCATCCATCAGGAATGTTTTGCCACGTCCCCATTGACCAAAAATACCAATCATACATCCTTGTTCACAAGGAATCCTGCGTACTATATCAGCCAGTTCCCATGAAAGGTCATCCACCCCAATTACCCCCTGCAACTTCTTTTCATTCCGGAAAGAAAGCGGATGATGACCCGTAATAGGCTGCCCGTCCGATAAAGAAATAGCTTCCTCTGAACTACTCCTGACAACCGGGCGATCCTCCACCACTAAATCATCCGTTTCGGTAAGAGACTTTAGGGTGGGCCATATATCCGCATAATCCCAGACAGATAAATATTCCTTACCGGGAATCCGGGTGAGAAAGGTAGAAATAGAATTATATAATCCGTTTTCAGAAAATGGGCGCAGGAAAACCACATGTTTTACCTGTGGAAGATTAATCCCTGCCTCCGGCCTGTTGATATTCAACAGGATCGTTAACTCTTCACCATGCCGGAACTCATCCATCTTATTGTATAGAAACTCAGAATTTGAACCCACCAGGGTATTAGACGTTTCAGCACCCGTATAATCATTGATCAGATAAGACAATTGATCGGCAACTGTCCCATTCTTACAAAAAATAATTGCTTTCTCCTTTTGAATGTGAGAGAGCAGGTGTGTAATAAATTGGCGCAATGCCTCTTCATTTTGCAAAGAAAGATCCGTAAGGTCCTCTTCCTTCAAAATAAGACCTGTGATCTCATTTTGGGGTGAAAAACCGGTATAATAGCAGGGGACAAGTATCTTATCCTGGACCGCCTCAGTCATCGTATATCTATACACTGGCTTTCCAAAATACAAAGGAGACTGCACGAGGCGGGAGTCTATACCAATCTGGGTCTCCGTCTCAAAATAACTCCCCACCTTTAAAGCAAGGCCACTTTCCGTATTGAAACCCAGTTTTTCACAATTATAGAAAATAATAGTTTTAAATTTATCCCTTTTAAATTCCGTATATCTCCGGCCCAGAGCCTGGATATTGGTGATCAGTATCGGTGCGAAATCCTCATTAATAAACTCCTGCAAATCCTTTTTGATCAATCCCTGAGAAGGAAAGACCTGTTCAAAGGTTGCCTTTAACTGTTCGACCAGCAGCAACCGGTCCACCACGATCAATGTTTTTTCTTGGTAAAAACTCTTTTCCTGCTGATAATACTCATACAAAATATGAGCGAGTGTGATCTCCCTGCCGGTTCCCCGTGGCATAGAGATTAACATTCTCTCCTCTGTACCAATTAAAGGCACGACTTTTTCTACTGCTTCCCGTTGATAAGATCTTAATTCCATATATCAGGGTTTATTATTCGTCATTTCTTCACCTTCGTTCAACACCACCTCTACCACCTCTCCTCATCAAACTCCTCCAGATAACTCTCCACCTTATAAAGCGGACTCTGCGGGAACAACCTCTTCAACACCTCCAACCGTTCATCAACCACCCCCGAATTAATCAGATAACGCTCCCGCGCAAACAAAAACTGGCAGGTATCATTATTCAGGTCATCATCCAGAAAATAAAGATCCCGGATCTTATCCTTATACTCTTTTCCCTCCGTATGCAACTCCTTCGCCTTCCTGTAATAACGGATCGCATTCTCCGCCAGATACACATTCACCGTATAATTAATGTTAGAGCGCTTAATCTTATCGGAGATTTTCCTGAAAAACTTGTCCTTACTACCGGCCGGCACAACCAGATTATTCTTATGCCTTTCTATATGATTAATAGCCCAGTTAGAAACAATATTTTCCATAGAAAATATTTCATTTATCAGATTTTTTTCGGAAGAACTATCCGAAGGAGAAGTTCCTTCTTTATCTTCATTTATAATCCTCGGCGTTTTTTGGCGTGTACTTACAAATCTTTTTAATCGGTCACTTATTTGCTGTTTGTGTTTTACTGTGCACGTTTCGTCAAAATAAGCATAGTAAAAGTAAATGAATTCCGCCAAATAATTCATCCGCAACAATTCCTCATGTGTTTCGGCAATAAAATAGTTGGTAAAAAGAGTTGTGGTTTTTAGAGGAACTACAATTTCTAATATCTGAGTAAGACAAAATAATGTATCGATCAGCAGAAATTCGATTAATTCATATACATTAGATGTTTTAGAGTCAATCCTGAGAAATTCAAAAATTTCCCGGACTCTAATTCCTCTGCTTTTACTCGTTGCCACCAAAGTAAACCAATGATTATAGAACTGTTCTGGTAAATAACAGGAGTCAAAATCCAATATCTCCTTTTCCCTGTCCAGAAGATGTAATAATAACTTTTTGTTAGAACGGGCTTTTATACTTAAATTCTGAACTGTTACAGAAAGACCTCCAGGTGTTTTATACTTATCCATAAAGACGGAATGGTAGAATATCTGCATTTCATTTCTTAATTGTCTTTCTCTATTATATAATTGTCTCAATTTTTTCTGAAGACTCCTTTCTTTCTGTACTGTTTCACTAAGTTCTTTAGTTACTGCCTCCCAAACAGATATTTTAAGCATATAAAGCGGATAGATAAACTCTTCAATATCCGGAATATGAGATAATTTATTTAATGCAATACGTTGGAATATCTGTTTACTATACCGCCATTTTATTTCCTGTATCTCCAGGATATTCGCATTTTCATAGTGACTATACAAACTGATTAATGCCCGGTTGATCAAATGCTCCTGTATAAGTCTGATTTTAATTTTACTCCAGTCTTCCTTTTTATCTCTATGTACAAGCATAAAAGAGTGAATGATCACTAGGATTTGCCTGTAACACCTTACTGCTGAGTTTAAATTTCCGGCATAGTTGAAGCAATAAGCTGCACACCAGTAATAAAGAATGGCCTTAATGAGATGGGATTCTTCACTTCTATATTTGACAATATCTTTAACCATATCCTTAAGAGACTTTTCTTCTATATTCTCATCTATCTTTTCTTTATTTTTTTCATTATAAATTTTAATAAACTCCAGGAAATTATTAATAAAGTCTGTACTAAGTTTATCATTCATATTGGAACAGGAAAACAAAGTTGTTCCCCTAAGTTCAAGCATGGAAGCAATTTGTGAAAGACCCTCATTATTCCCCTTTAGCAGTTTTTTCCGGAATTCATCAGTAAGAGAAAGCTGACCAAAAAACTGGAAAATAAAATAATCTTTATTCCAGTCAATAGCCTTGGGTTTACTACTACCTTCCGTAAGCCAGTCAATCCCCTTAATATCCATAAATGGTTGCAATAATACAAACAAACTTTTTTTATAATACGTACACGCATTACAGGGAGAATAACCATGATAAGTATTCTTATAAAAAGCCCGGTGTTTACATCCCTCATATGCAGCTTTTTCCTTATCAGAACCCGGTAACTGCTGAAAATTTTTGTAATAAGTAATATCCCCAAGCTTACGATAAAAATCAGCTTCCAGTAAACGATCCGTATCCTCAGAAATTAACTTCCCCTGAAGAGTTGTAAAATTGCGGACAGTCTGGTTAATATCCTCTATCCGGATCCCCTCTATTCCGGTTTTCTCCAGACAATACAATTGAGCCAGTAAAGGCTGGTAAACCATCCGGATATTACTGAACAAAGGATCTTTAGGCAATACATCTTTCCCAAACAAGCCCGCTATAAATCCCGGACCATCAGGTTTAGTCCGTTCTCTTAACTCCAGCAAAGCAGAAACCAGTTGGGTATAAACCATATAAGCCGAATTATCCGTATGCCTCCTCTCATTTGCCAGCCCCAATTTTAGAGACGTTTGCAGGAAATAAAAATAGTGAAACAACTTTTCATTCTCCGAAAGACCCGGACGTTTCAGATAAACCTGTATAATTGAGACACTCGTATGATACTCAAAGACCGCTTTAGAATAATTCTCCTCATTCATATATGTATCCCCCAAAATATGATGAATATGAGCCACCACATACTGATCAGCAATTTTTTCCTTTTCCCCCTGAAGAGTATAAGTTTCAAGCAACCGCATATAATATCTTTTTATCTGCTGAGTCTCCTCCGAAGAAAAATTAAACAAAGCAGAAATCTCATCTGACATCTTAGAATGATACGTAATCTCCTCCGCAATCTTCATCGGAAATTTATAATTATATAACCCACAATGAATATCCGTAATATGCGTACTTTTCAGGAAATCAATAATCGAAAGCATATACTCTCTCAACTCCGGTGAACGGTTATTCTCCAACAACTCCGGAGTCTGCTCCAGATTGCGCCACGAAAAACCATTATTATACAATTTGAAAATATGACTCACAATAAAAGTAGCTGACACCAAAAGCTTATCCCCATACGTATTAGACCGGTTAATAATCGCCTGCAACACCGGATAAGTCAGATAATAAACAAAACCAATCCGTTGCTGCGAATAAAACCCAAACGTCAGATAATAATGAGAATGCTCCTTACGCCTGATATGGTTCTGTTCCAATGCCCCCGAAGGAGCCAGATAATCATGAGACCGGACATATTTCTCAAAAAAGAAAGAAATCTTATTCGGAGACCCATTACTTGTATACGCCAGATAAAGAGCAAAGCGGGATAAAAAGTGGATCGTCCTCTCCAGCTGCTTCTGTTATTCCTCCGTTCTATTAAGCTGTTTTTTAGTTATCTGTGTCAGGTAATTCAATAATGTCCTGTAAACTTTTGTCGATCTTTTCTCATTCTGTTCCCCCAACTCCGGAATACGTTCAATCAAAAGCATAATCACCTTGTCAAGCAGAGAGAAAAAATGCAGGCTGTTTTGCTCCGGGTCCAGACACAACCTCCGGTAAGAATAATACCTCTTTAAAGAATAATGCTGGTCATCCTCCTTCATCGTTTTATCAGCAAATCCAGGTTGGCTTTTGACACACTGCTTATAGGTAGGCATAATCTGCCGGCAAATAAACTGTTCGGAAAGAGCAGACAAACTATTCAGCCGCCGGCTGGTGACCAGAAAACTATCAATATTGATCACCCCATTAAAAATACTATTGATCGTAAAGTCACGGTCAGACACATCAGCCAGAAAACCATCATACAATTCACGACCGGCAATAAAAATAAAATAAGCCTTCGCACTGGACAGGAAAAATTTCATATTCGCAATCAATGAAAGCACATTCGTTTTCTTGGCCTGAGTAGTCGACCCCCCCCCGTCGTAATAGTAGTAGACTTTTCATACTCAGGCAATAAATCAGAAGCCGGCTGTTTGGTTTGGGACGAAAGAGTAACCGGATCTGTCTTATCCAACTCATCCAGGATAATAACGATCTGCAATGGATACAACCGGTTACTCCGGATCATATCAAGTATACGTATCAACTCCTGTTCAATCTCCCGTGCCGAAGCCGTAGCATATGTCTTGTTCTTTTTACTGCCAATATTAATCTGGAAAAACTTATTAGGAGAAGGGAGGGTAGACTGTCCCATACTGATACTGGATTCGATCCGTTCGTTCAGCTCCTCCAGCCTTTCCTGAATAATATAAGTCGGGGAAAGTGGAATATCCAGATGCTTATGAATATACTTACCTATTTTAGACCGTAATCCATCCGACACCACTAAAAGCAAAATAAAAACCAATATATCAAACACCGGAACACCTCCGATATTATTAAACCCATCATCCCCCCGTAACTTTAATAAAACCTTGTTTATATGCTCAACATATTGATTCTCTATAGTCATCGTGGTATGAATAACCACCAAAAAAATGTAGAATAAGAAACCGCTTATCAACAGGTCAGCAGCCAAATGTGACCCCTTAATCGCATCAAAATTTTTCCAGGAATTAGTATATTTAATATATTGATCCCTTAACTCTCCGGTAATAAGGCTCAGGATATCCTTTTCCTTCAGCGTTTCATGTCCCAGGTTTATCTTAATCTTCAATAAATAGGGAGTTCTCTTTATCTTACTATCAATCTCAGGCAATACTAATTTGACAATTATTGCAGCAGCAGAAAAAAGAATAATCCCGGAAATAAGATAAAGATAAAAAGAAGGAAAATCACTTACAACAGGAAATAACTGTATTTTTTTGATAAAAAAGAATACCCCAACGGTCCCTGCGACTATAATCAATCTGCTATCCCACGTTCTTAACTTCTTATACTGCCTGTTTAATAGCATGTACAACAATACAACTCCCGTCAGGAATAACAGATAAGTTACCGCCCTCAATATATTAAAAAAACGACTACTATACAAAACTTTCTCTGTGCCTTCCGGGAAATAAAACAGACTCAGTAAAAAAATCATCCCGGTCAAAACAATGCCGGCAGTAATGTATTTATATTTTACATAAAAGTTTTTCAGATAACCCTCTTCAAGTATATCATGCAATACTTTACCCACAAAACTAGACTTACCTGCACCCCGGTAACCAGTGATCAGGTAAGACCCCCCCCTTAGCCCGGTTATTCGTAATCCAGTTTTTAAGAATATAATAATTTTTCTTTTTCTCAATATAAGACGGATCTATCTGTCCCGGTTCAGACGGTTTATGGAAATAAGAAAAATTTTGTAAAGGAATAACAATCTTATCAATATAAGACGAGAATCTTTTAAAAGGGTCATTTGCTTCAGACATAGAATAGAATTAGATTATTGTTGTTTTACAAAAATATGTAAAAACAAATTCCGGACAAATTAATCAGAATCTTTTTAAACAGGAAATACAAAAAGAGTTATAAAACATAGATAAAAAGTTGTTTTTGTAAAACATAAAAATGTCCTGATTGTGTAAGACGCTCAATTAAAAGATAAGTTATTTTTAATCTGATAAGACATTTTTAAAACAATACCTGTTAAAGAAAAATTGTTCTTCCGGTTCCAACTTCCCCACACCTCACTTATTTTCTCCATTCACCTTCGTGACTTTTTTGCCGGAGAGTTCGTTTACCTGCCGGAAAGAGTTCGTTTATTTATTCTCCACACCTCGTATACTTTTTAAACACACCTCGTTTATTTCCCGACACAGAGTTGCCTTATTTTCCACTGCACACCTCGTTTATTTTTAAACCGGATCTCGGGAACACCCCAAAAAAACAAACGAACTCTGAAAGGAAAATAAACGACCTCTCCAGCAAAAACAAATGACCTCAACCAAACAAAATAAACGACCTCTCCCCATAAAAATAAACGACCTCCCCTGGCAACATAGTCGTTGATCATACACCAGGCCCTCTGAATTGATTCATAAGCATACCAGAAGATTCCAAACAACTCGTAACAGAAGCTATAATAACATATCCCACATCTATAACCCCATCCCGGAGGGATCACATATGCATAACCGTGGGATGCACATCCCATGGCCAGAACCTCCTATCCCTCTCCTGAGCCCCGCAGGGGGTCAATCCAACTATCTCAACCAGATTACTCCTCCCCACCAAAGCACATCTTTCGTCGTGGATGCTTCGTTGCCAGGATCTTCTTTTGCTTCACCGAATTCACATGCGTATAGATTTGCGTCGTACTGATCGAACTGTGGCCCAGTAAATGCTGAATATACTTAATATCCACATCTTCCTCCAGTAGAAGCGTAGCAAACGTATGCCGGAACGTATGAGGTGTTACCGGTTTAGAGATCCCGGCCTTTTGAGAATAACCCCTCACCATCAACCGCACAGACTGGGGGGAGAGAGGAGAGCCCAACCTATTAATAAAAAAGAAAAACCGGTTCTTAATCGCCGGTGAGAACAGGCGGTAATACTCCCTCAAAGCACTTAGCGCCTCCGCCTGGCAAATCTGGATCACCCGCTCCTTACTACCTTTACCCAACACCTTAATCTTCCCGTTCCGCAGATCTACATCCTCCGGTCTCAGATTACACAACTCCGACACCCGGACCCCCGTTGCAAAAAGCAACTCCACCACTGCCACATTCCGTACAGCTGCCCGGAAAGCGTACCGTTCCATATTCACCATCCCTTCCTTTTCCTGATACACAATACGGATCATCCGTTTGATCTCATTCATATTCATCACCGTCGGCAACGTGTATGGCTCCTTAAACCGCACCCGGATCCTCCGGAACGGATTCATAAAATAGTCATTCTCATACTCCATAAAATTAAACATCGCCTTCAGCGAAGCAATCTTCCTTTTCACCGTTTTCGGTTTAAGCGGAGAAATCTCCTGCAGATAATTCTTGATATCCTCCTTTTGCAACACATTCACATCCCTCTTTTGCAGCGAAGATTCCATATAAGCCGCAAACTGTATAAGATCCGTCCTGTACGCCTTAATCGTTTTCAGGTTCAGATTCTTTTCATACTGGCAATGAAAAAGAAAAGAATCTATCACCTTACCAATCAACATCCCAGCCCCACCATACGTAATCGTTTTTTCCATACTCCTATTTAATTAATAAAGCTGCGAAATAAGACCAAATCCCCCAGTCCCCAAAAAAACAACCCCCTTTTTTCAATTCCCTAATAACGGATAACTATTAATTATGACTGCTACGTCTCTACATATAAAAAATGGGAAAAGACTCCTGCGGATCGGGATTGATATCGATGGAGTCATAAACGATCTTGAGCGTTTCCATATTGACTATGGAAGCCGTTACTGTTATGAAAATAATTTAGCGGCCACACCAGACCCTGCCGCATACAAAATAAGGCATATGTATCACTGGGAAAGAGAAGAAAGCCTGAAGTTTTCCCGCACCTATTCCCACCATCTTTTCCTGACCGGACAATACCTCCGGCCTATGGCACCTTGGGTGATAGGAACTTTATCACAAAGACATGAGATCTATCTCCTCACTGCCCGTCCCATCTCTCTGATAGAGGAACTGGCACTCCCGGCAGGGCATACCACAGCATTCATTACACAGCAATGGCTCAGGCAACACCATATCCCTTACAACAGCCTGATTTTCACACCGGTTGATAAACGGGAAGCTATCCAAAAGCATGCCATTGATATCATCATAGAAGACAATCCGGAATTTCTGGAGTTAGTGATCAACCAGCGTTCGTTAACAGTGTTTTGTTATCACGCTGACTACAACGTTCATATCCGGGGAGAAAATGTGATCCGGGTGTATAGTTGGCATCACATCCTGGACCAGATCCGGCAATTAGAAAAATCACACTAAAACAATACAATAACCATGAAATACATCTTAGTAATAACCATGCACGCTGATCCGGCGATGGCTCCCGGATATGGAGAATGGGGTGGGACCCACACTTACATGAAAGAGTTGATGGACAGTTTTGAAACAAGAAAAATTCACTGTATCGTAGTCACACGAAAATCAATGCCCCTGCCGGACATAGAACAATACAATGACTACTGCAAAGTGTACCGTTTACACAACGGCGAAGCAGCCCCTATGGATAAAACCCTCCTACAACACTACCATTCGGAAAACCTGCATAAGATCCAGCAAATTATAGACCGGGAAGGAAAACCGGTTGTTATCCATAGTGTCTACTGGAATAGTGGACGGTTGGCTATGGAACTGGCCGGAAAAAACGGGATACAGTTTGTCCACAGTGTCATATCCAACTCCCGCGGAAGAGTTTCCCGGGGAGCCACCGAACCCGTCCCTGCCCGTGCCGGATACGAACAGGAAATTTATGACAAAGCCTCCTGGATTTTATGTGTTTCTGATGATGAAAAAGAAGATCTGGTCAACCTCTATCAGATCGAACCGGATAAAATCTGTGTAGCAGGCCAATACATACACGAAGCCTTCCTCTTACCCTCCCATGATGATAACGGATTTCCCCGCCTGAACAGTAAAATAGCCTATACCTTACAGAAACAGATCGCTTCTACCCATAATAATATGCAGGACATCAAACCGGCAGACCTTTACTGGGCCCGGAAGGTCTTTACCTACATGGGACGCATGTGCTTCTACAAAGGAGTGGATCACATCATGAACGCATGGTATCATCTATACCGGAAATATGGCGAACAGTGCCCTGCACTCTGGATGGTCGGTGGTAGTTTGGAAGAGATTTCCACCCTGCGTAAAGAAGTAAAAAAACAGATAACAAACCTCGACGAACTCGAACAAAAAGGACGTATTGTCTGGTGGGGATATTTAGATGCAGCCGGACTCAGCACCATACTCCTGAAATCACACCTGATGCTGGCACACTCCCGTTATGAACCGGGAGGACGGGTTGTAGTGGAAGCCATGGGCGAAGGAGTGCCCGTCATAGCCACTCCCAACGGTTTTGCAAAAGACTATATCAGGGATTGGCGGAACGGATTTCTGGTAGCCTATGGAAACGTAAAAGAGCTGTTTCTCCGCATGGAACATTTCATAAGACACCCGTTCCTCTCTAACGCTTTAGGACAAAATGCCCGTAAGGATGCGAGGGAAATCATCAGAAAATGGAATTTTCTGGACAACCATTTAATGGCGTACGGGCTGGAAGTCGAAGAGGAACCAAAAGAAAAAGAAGGAGATAGCTACGACTATTTTAAAATGCGTCATATTCACCTGTTTCCCTATTATCATATACCCCTTTCAGAAGGATATCTCAGAAATAAATTTGAAGAGATCACCGGCCAGTCTGCGAGGGATATTCAAACAGGAATTGACAGCGACTACACCTCTCATATTTTCAGCATATCAGGAGATACCGGACCGTTTATCTTAAAACAGTCTTATACCCGTTTGGGAATTACTCCCCTGTTTAACCCTTTCGGCAAAGAAAAATATGTCCGTCAGGGTAGCAGGCACTTTGAATTAGAGTTAACCGTCTACCGGCGTACCGGATCGGACGTACTTGTCGGATCTGACCCGGTGCATCAACTCCTGCTTCTCCGCAATCTGACCCCCGGAGAATATACAGATCCGGAATTCCTTCCGGCCTGTATCCGCTATCTCATGACCCGGAAAGAAGCAGCTACCCAGGAAGAACTCGACCTGTTCCATACGATCATGCAGTCTCCTATGGATACATACGAACAGATTCAACACATCTATGAACGGCTGGAAACGGACCTGCCCGCCTGGTATTTTGAAGTATCCGGACTCTTCTATGGAAAGTTAGGTTGGGCAGAAAGTCCTTTCCTGCTTACTTATAATGCAGAATATATCGAAACAGACCTGTTGCACACCCTACAGGAAATAGCCACCTACTTTAAAGAGACAGCCTCTCTTTATGACCGGAAAGAATTACGATATGTCAATACAGATACAGAACTAAAGCACTTTATGATGGATGGTACACAGGTCCGGATGATTGATTTTGAACGGTGCGCCCTCGGGTATAAAGAAAATGAAATAGCTTCTCTTCTCTATGACTATATCCTGAACTATTCCTCCGGTAAAACCGTAGAAGAAATCCTGGAACTTATCCCCGTAGAACTCAACCGGCAAACCGTTTTAACAGATATGGCTTACCGTGTATTCTATGACATCCTGGTAGAAAGCGTGATGAAATGTAAACCATTGACTCCCTTAACCGGACTTTTAGAAATCCTATATCATAAAACCCGTCAGGAACAAAAATGAAGCACATCCATCATAAATGCGACCGGGTGCATTCCTAAAATAGCATGGCTACCATCTAACATATTTCCATAAGCCATGCAAAGAGCAGATACCGGCATGATAAACATTCCGACAGTCATGGAAGTCAGGGCCGTCCGGTTTTTCATGATTGAAGTAACCAGATTCACCGTCAGCACGACCACTAAAGGATTCACGTTTGCATACCATGATGGTGAAGCTCCTTCACCTGCTAATCTCAATACATATTTAGGCATGGTAGCATATAGCTGATGTTGAACCATCCAGAATCCGGTAATGATCAGGATCAGGGTGATCAGGCGTCCGTTGCTACACACTTTGACCAAGGCAGTCCATATCTCTCCAAATGTTTTTCCCTCGCCGGTGTGCTTGCTGGATTTGTAAAAGAACCAGACAGCGATCAGAGCGATCAATGTCATGCTGGCAGAAAAATAGTTCAGGGTAATCAACCCCTGGTTTCCTAAAGCCGTCCGCAAAGGTTCTACAATGGTTTTACCGGAGAAAGCCCCGATATTTACCATCGAATAGAAGATGGAGAAACCACGGGCCCGGTTTTCCGGCGTTGTTTCTTTGGCCACGGTTCCGGAGATCACACTTTTAATAAAAGCACCTCCCATGACGATCAGTGCCATAACCGGAATGATCCCGTAACGTAGGTTACTTTCCAGAAGTCCGGTGAATTTTGTGGTCATGGAATACTCCACCAGTCCGGCAGATTCCAGCCAGGTAGGATAAAGTCCCAATCCCCCGTATCCTAATGTCAGAAGAAAAAAGGCAAGTAACATCGAATTCCGGAAACCGATCTTATCGGCAATAGCTCCGGCAAAAGTAGGAAGGAGATAGAGACAGGCGGAAAATACCCCGGCAATGGTGGCCGCCTGAATATCATTAAATCCTAAAATACGGCTAAGGTATAGGGTAATGACAATAAATACTCCGTAATAGGCAGCCCGCTCAAACAGTTCGACGACATTGGCTACCCAAAATGCTTTGCTAAATTTAGCGTTTTCTTGTTTAGTAGTGTTCATGGTTTATTCAATTGAAAATGGAAAATGGATAATTGAAAATGAATCAACTAATTTTCAACTATCCATTTTCAATTCATATTAGACTGTACATCCGCAAAGGGTAGGGATCAGATTCCGGTCTCCGTAAGCATTATCCACACGGGCCACATTGATCCAGAATTTATTTTCATGCAACCAATCCAGGGCAAAGGCGGCTTTGCTGCGGGGATAACTATGGTTCCATTCGTCAGCCGTTACTTCATACTCCGGATGAGGGGCATTTTTCAGTACATTATCTGTTTTATCAGCCACTCCTTCTTCCACCTCTTTGATCTCCTTCCAAATGCAATCCATCACTTCGATGAAACGATCCAGTTCCGCTTTACTTTCGCTTTCGGTCGGTTCGACCATCAGCGTGCCGTGAACAGGGAAAGAAAGAGTAGGAGCATGGTAGCCGAAGTCCATCAGACGTTTGGCAATATCTCCCTCATCGATACCGGAACGATCCTTAATCGTACGGCATTCAAGGATCAATTCATGCCCGACCCGGCCGGTGGCTCCTGTATAAACAATACCATAGCTGTCTTTGAGTTTGGCCGCCAGATAGTTTGCATTCAGGATCGCTACTTTCGTAGAGGCTGTTAATCCTTCCGCTCCCAATAAACGGATGTAGGCATAGGTAATGGATAATATACCGGCACTACCATAAGGTGCGGCAGAAACGGTGTTCATTTCACTACCCCATGCCACCGGATGCGAAGGTAAGAATGGAACTAAATGTTCCGCGACACAGATCGGTCCGACACCCGGACCACCGCCTCCGTGAGGAGAAGCAAATGTTTTATGTAAATTCAGATGGCACACATCCGCACCAATATAGCCCGGATTGGTCAGTCCTACCTGGGCGTTCATATTGGCACCATCCATATACACCTGTCCTCCACAGGCATGAACGATGTCACACATCTCTTTAATATCCAATTCAAAAATACCATGTGTAGAAGGATAGGTAATCATCGTGGCTGCCAGATTCTCTTTATTCGCTTCCGCCTTTTCCCGGAAATCCTGGAGGTCAATATTCCCATTCTCATCACACTTCACGGTGACAGTGCTAAATCCGCACTGGATTGCACTGGCCGGATTGGTACCATGTGCCGACGCAGGTAATAATACCACACTACGGTGCCCCTGTCCGGTACTTTCCAGATAGGATTTGATCACCCGTAGCCCGGCATATTCTCCCGCAGCCCCGGAGTTCGGTTGCAGGCTAACCCCTTTAAAACCTGTGATCTCAGCCAGGTAAGCCGATAAGTTCTCAATCAACTCTTTATATCCTTCCGTTTGCTCTTCCGGAGCATAGGGATGAATATTCTGGAATTCCGGACGGCTCAGCGGCAACACTTCAGAGGCAGCGTTTAACTTCATGGTACAGGATCCTAAAGAGATCATGGAATGTGCTAACGAAATATCCCTTTTACCCAAACGGGTAATGTAGCGCATCAGTTCGGTTTCCGTGTGATATTTTTTGAATACATCCATCTGCAGGAAGTCAGATGTACGTGCAAACTGACTGTCAAAATAGGTTTTCTCAGCTATTTCCTCTTCCAAAGTATAGTCTTTTCCTAAAGCACCGGAGAAAATATACAGCAGCACTCCTATATCGGTTGTCTGGGTGGTTTCATCTATACTGATACCCACATAGCCGTTTTCAAAGTAGCGAAGATTCACTTTGCATTCCAGGGCAATTTCCCGCAGGACATCCACTGAAACATGGGCCGGAAGTTCAATTTTCAGTGTATCGAAATAATTTGTATTCCACTGTTTATATCCCAGCTTTTCCAATTCTGTAGCCAGAAATCCAGCCATGGAATGAATGCGGTTTGCAATGTTTTTTAGCCCTTCGGCTCCATGATACACCGCGTAAAAACCGGCCATGGTAGCCAATAAAGCCTGTGCAGTACAAATGTTGGAGGTTGCTTTTTCCCGCTTGATGTGCTGTTCACGGGTTTGCAAAGAGAGACGGTAAGCCGTATGCCCGTAAGCATCTTTAGAAATACCGATGATACGGCCCGGGATAAAACGTTTGTATTCCTCTTTAGCAGCCAGGTATCCGGCAGAAGGTCCTCCGTAGAACATCGGTATGCCAAAACGCTGGCTGGTACCAAACACGACATCCGCTCCCCATTCACCCGGAGGTGTCAGGATCACTAAACTCATCAGATCGGCTGCGACAGCTACCCGTGTACCGTTTGCATTCGCACGGTTCACAAATTCTTTATAATCTTCGATCGAACCATCCCCATTCGGATACTGCACGATCGCTCCGAAAATCTCTTCTGTGAAGTTCAACGTTTTATAATCCCCGGTTAACACTGTGATGCCTTGCGGAGCCATCCGGGTATGGAGCACTGCTAAGGTAGATTCAAATACTCCGTTATCTACAAATAAGACATTGGCACCGGCTTTTGCCTGGGCCCGGCTGCGGGAGTTGAACAACATGGTGGCAGCTTCCGCGGCAGCAGTTGCCTCATCTAAGAGAGAACAGTTGGTCAGCGGTAGTTTAGTCAGTTCGCAGATCATAGTCTGAAAGTTCAGTAGAGCTTCCAGACGTCCCTGGGAGACCTCTGCCTGGTAAGGCGTGTAGGAGGTATACCAAACCGGATTTTCCAGTACATTCCGTTGGATAGGAGCCGGACAAACAGTGTCATACCATCCCATTCCAATGTAAGAAGTGAAAATTTCATTTTTAGATGCAAGTTCGGCGATGTGTTCAGCGAATTCACGCTCCGTCATAGGCTCCGGCAGATCCAGCGGTTGTGGCAGACAGATATTGGCAGGAATGGTCTGGTCGATTAACTGATCCAGGGATTCCACGCCTACAGTCTTTAACATAGCCGGCATATCCTCAGCCGTAATGCCGATGTGACGATTTGAAAAGTTATTTGTGTCCATAGTATAATTATGTGTATTAAAATCAAGTCAGATAATCTTCAATCGTATCTTTTACAGAAAAGGGTTATTCAGGATCTCGTCGACGACCCTTGTTTCCGGGCCGTGACCCGGATAGATGATCGTTTCATCCGGAAGGGAAAGCAGTTTGTCCCGGATAGCGGCTACCAGCACATCCGTATTTCCACCCCATAGATCTGTGCGTCCGATACTTCTTTCAAAGAGAGCATCCCCCACGACAGCGAAACCATTCGCCTCATTGTAGAAAGCTAAGCTACCCGGAGAATGTCCCGGCACTAATAATGCTTTTAATTCAGAGTTCCCGAATTGGATCCGGTCATTCCCCACGATGAAATGCTTTACCGGCACATCGGATATTTTTATAGGAAGACCTAATAGCTCTGCCTGTTTCTGAGCGGAAGGCAACACCTCCACTTCGGCCCGGTGTGCTTCGGGTGAAAGGCCGTAGGTCCGGTAAATAAATTCATTACCCATGATATGGTCCACATGCAGGTGGGTACAAAGCAGATGCGTGAGCGTAATTCCATTTTCCTCAATGAAAGCACTCAACTCCTGTTCTTCTTCTCTCCTCATGCAACCACAATCAATCAATACACCCTCTTTGGTATCATCATACACCAGATAGGTATTCACAGAAAAGTAATTGAATTCAAAAGGTTTTATATGGATCATAATGGTACGTATAAACTTTTTTAGTTTCAAAAAAATCCTCTTTAAAATAATCCTGAAGGTCCACGCTCATGGCTTTATTACGGAAAGGTAATATTTCATGTTGCAGTTCGCCTCCTTTCAGACAAATTAAACCGTTGGGAAGGGCACTTTGTTGTTCCTTCTTTATATTTTTGGATATGATTTTCACCAGGTCACTTAACGGCATCACTGCCCGGCTCACTACAAAATCAAATGTTTGTTTTTCCTCTTCACCCCGGCAATGTCTGAAAGTAATGTTTTTCAGTCCGATCCCTTCCGCAACCGCCTGGCCGACTTTGATCTTTTTACCGATACTGTCAATCAGGTGGAACCGGACTTCCGGAAACAGGATGGCTAACGGGATTCCCGGAAAACCGCCGCCGGTTCCCAAATCCAGCACGGAAGTACCTGCCTGAAAATTCAATACTTTGGCAATCCCTAACGAATGGAGAACATGATGTTCATACAGATTGACAATGTCTTTTCGTGAAATCACATTGATTTTCGCATTCCAGTCAGCATATAAAGGATATAATGCCTTCAACTGTTCACGCTGGATCTCTGTCAGACCTGGAAAATAAGATTCCAGCACTGACAATTGATGATGGATAATTGACAATTCATTCTCCGTAGTGTTTAGTATTTCGGGCGTTGTAGATGTCTGTTTCATAAATAATTTGTTAGTCAGTTAATTCGCAACTTTTAATTTTCAATTATCAATTAAGTGACTGATCGGACTATTGTTTTTTAATAAATGGCGAATGGTAGTATATGGAAGAGGCACATGGATCGTTCCCACTACATAAGCCGCTATTTCATATTCATTGAAATCATAGGTAATACCGGAATCATCCACCACAAAGTTACCATTCGGATAGATCTCCTCTATGCTGAAAAAACCCATGTTTTCCAGCTCTTTCGGATCACTTACCTGATTCTGTTTCGCGATCTGGTCCACTAAAATTTCTGCCAGTCTGTCCTGATAATTATCAATAAAAAGATCCTCCTCTGTGACAGGTTCTCCGTTTTTCAGGTCCAGGACCTCATTAATGGTTGAATGCGCACCATGCGCCCCCCCTGTATAGCTTTCATACGTGATGGTATAACTTAGAAGATCTCCTTTATTGTACATGATCTCGTTGGAAGACATTTCATAATAAGAGAACCACGCACCCACAGGAGATTCACCTGAAAATTTCAGCTCGGATCTAAAGTCTTCTTCCAGACTCTTATAGTTACGGAGATAATCTTCCACATACTGGTTCACGGCATCCTGAGGAGGTAACTCCTGGTACTGGTCACCGAAGTAGGTATAAATAAACCACTTTTGTATTTTGGAAAGGACAGCCGCATCTGTGTATTTCTCCGGATAAATGAATTTGACCTGAAGATTACAGTTCGGATTTTCCGGATTCTCCAGCAGATGATAGGTCTTCTCCACGTGGATCGTATTGAATTTTATATCATTCTCAGACACATTCTTTCCGTTTTGATTACAACCGCTGAAAAGGAGTGTAACCAAAAAGAAAGGGAGTATATATATTCCTGAATAAGTTCTCATTTGATACAAATTTTAATTATTTTAGATTACAAATGTACGTGATTATCTTATAACTTCCTTGGACAAAAGAGAAAAAAGAGCCGGAAAGTATGCTTCTGTTTCCTACTATATACAAATGTTATTGCAGGAATATTTTTTTTATCAGATCAGGGAAAACGATTATACGTTTTCCAGGCTTTGGCTCGTTCCTTATTTCTCATTTTAGCCCGTGCTGCCGGAGAGAAAAGGTACTTTAGTCCGTCATCAAAGGAGGTGCCGGACGGGCGTGTCGCTTCTCTTCTTATATTAGGTGAAACCACAAAAGCTTTGGTTTTGTTCGCGGGCATAGGTTTATCTAATCCGTAACGCATAAAAACAGCCGGGTGCATCGAGTAGGGGTCTATTTCCTTTTCTCCGGATTCCGGACGAATGTATTCTTTAAAATCTTTGGTAATGCTTAGCTTCACAGGGTTGGATAGCTGCATGTTTTGGGCGGGAGCTTCACGGTCTGTATTTAAGAGAGAACCTTCTTCAATGGCACGGATCGCCTCCGGATTCAGCCGGATCTCCTCCTTGCCGGAAAGAATATGCTGGAGCCAGATCGAATCTTTTTCAGTCCATTGAGCATACAGATAACCTGTTTTACTGAAACAGATACAGATCACAAGCAGCAGATCCCTTTTCATATGGGATATATATAATTTATAGAGACCTGAATTTTAGTAGTTAAAGAAGTGATCACTTTCCTAATAATTTTTCCAGGCATTTGCTTTTTTCCTGTTCTTTCTTTTCGCCCGTTCACTTTTTGAAAAGATCCCCGACAGGATATCTTCCATCGAGAACCGGGTTTTGAAGACTGCATTTATACTACCCCTGATCTACCCTACTTTCACATAGTACAAAAACAGATTATCTGCCTTCACGGCTGCGGTAACAGGAAGATGGCCCAATTGGAATTCTGTTTTTTCTACTAACGGGCTGTGCCACCGGAATGCATTGCTGTCTACTTTTAATTTATTACCGGATTGTAACTCATATAGTTTATATACACTGGGAGGGACACTCTCCGGGTCTATATCCTCTACGGAAGAGCCCAGGCGTTCCCCCGCATCTGTAAAGTCCCGGGTGATCGGTAAAACCGGAGGGGCGGAAAGAAGTTGATTCAATGTTTCATCCGTATGAATAAGTGTTCCTGATTCAATGGCTTTTAATACCTCAGGTCTTAACCGGATTTCCTCCTGACCGGAAAGGGCTTCTTTCAACCGCACAGAATCTTTCTCAGTCCATTGCGCCCATAGCATTCCGGTAGGAGGGAACCAGCAAAGTGTTAATATCATCATCTTCCGGATCATCCTCAATTGTTAATTAGGCGGCAAGATAGAGGTTAAAAGGTTAGAAGATATTGATTTTCTATTAAATAAACCGAATAGACTGTTGAAGTTTCTAAACAGAATACAATCTTAATTTAAGTGTTCCCAATTTTATACAAAATAAGGTAGTGTGAAAAAATGTATAGTCAAACTCATAGGATTCATCCACCAGTGGCCTTTTGTTTCTTCACCTTCGAATTGTTTGTTCCCTTATAGCCCGTTGTGGTTTCCCGCAGGGAGAGATATATCCCGTTCCGCGGAAAAGGTGTTGTTTACCCTGCGGAACGGGATATATCTCTCCCTGCGGGAAACCACAACGGGTTGTGCGGGAAAGAGGATCGCTGTGTGCGGGGGAATCTTCTTCTCTCTTACAGATTTCTTATAGTATACTT
>JAJQEE010000224.1 GCA_021201865.1 Tannerellaceae bacterium
TCGTTTCTACCTCTTCGGTGCGGAAATACTTACTCAGACCTTCTATTCGTATCATGATCTTTTATGTTTTTAATGGTTATTATCTGTTTTTTTCATATATATAAGCAAATGGTATGCCAAACATAACAAAACATTGATCAACAACCAATTAAAAATTCACTAAAAGAATAGACTGTCTAATATTTTTACAAGACTGTAAAAATATTAGACAGTCCACCTGTTTCCAGCTGCCTGGCATTGCAATTAAATTCTGTTCCATAGGGCGCACCTATCTTTTTATAGGCTGCAGGCCTACTATATGTCAGACCCCGGCATCGCCGGGGTGGAGAGAACCACCCGATTACGCGCTGTAAGCGCAGCATAGTAGTAAAATGACAATAGTAAGTAGAATAATAGATATTATTTAGACTATACTGCACCGACGGTGCGCAACGATTGGATCATCTTACCAACCCCAGCGTTGCTGGGGCCTGACATATAGTAGGCCTACAGCCTGTAAAAAGATAAGAAAAAGAGGTAAAGACGATGCCTGGGGCAAAACTACACCCTACTTGCGGGATTGTTCTTCTTTGAAAAGGTAGATTAAGGAAACCCAATAGAGTTTCCGGCCTTTCTTTAACAGGGAACAGCCTTCGAAAAAATGGTGATACATGCTGGATATCATAACAAAACAGAGGACTGCAAATAGCAACAACGCATAGTTCCCAAAAAAGGCGGCCAGTAATTTATAGAGGAACAGGGATATCACGCCGGCATTCAGCCAGGCAATCCATTTAAAAGGAGAAATGGATCCGGATAAGCGTTCCTGAACAGAAATCTTCTTTCGTTCTCTTCCTGCAAAAGGATGTCTTTCATACTCTTTCCACATCCGGTAAGAGCAAACAGACAGGAGCAGGACCATACCCACCATGCCTAATCCCAGAAACAAGTTTTGCAGGAAAGCAAGGATCATAAAATGGATAGAGGTAATGAAGGAAAGGATGATCATCATAATAGTGACCGGATACTTTTCCAGCACACATTTCATCCAAAGGAATGCCACTGTGTGCCGGGAACTTTTGACGATCCGTTGAAGCCCTTCTCCCCAATGAACAAAGACCTTGTTTTCCCATTGGTTTTTCGTTTTCAGGAACAAACCGGCTATACCAACACCGGCCAGTAGCCATAGGATGAATTGGGTGGTAGTTTGTCCGGTGTTCATTCCTAAAAACAGCCATCCGTTCAACAGGATAGCATTTAACAGGCTAAGCCAAAAGTAAGAACGGTCCTTGCGGATATGATTCCAGATCCATTGATTGATTAGTTTCTTTTGTTTATAGGCGAACAGGAGGGAACTTTCCGGATAGAGTAAAAGAGTCACTCCTCGCCCCCATTTTTCTTTTAATTTCTCAGCCGGATAGTTCTTTATCCCGGATTCCGGATCACCGATCACATAGGAAGCTTTTTCCATGCCATAATAGACTACATAGTCTTTCCGGCCGTCCTCTTTTTCGAGAAACAAGACACAGGGATTGGACAGATGTTCCAGATGCTTCACCTGCAAACAGACAGCCATCGTACTGAACCCCAGTTTTTCTATCCCTTCTTTCAGGCCGGATAAATTCGTCACCCCATCCCGGGTATTGGTCAGATCGGATAAAAACCACTCTTCAAAAGTACCTCCGTGAAACCGGATGATGGATAACAGGCAGGCTACTCCTGTCGGGCAGTCTTTTGCCATCGTAAACGTGTTCCTGATATATTGCATGTTCATAACTGCCCATTTTATTTATAGCAAAGACGGATAGGAGAAATTCCCTTTTATATCCACTCTCAATTACAAAAAAGTATCCCTATATGTAAACAAACAGAGACAGAGAAAGGTTGTTAACGGATTAACACAGACAGTCTTCTGTTTGCTATGCTAAAAAAGATTACCGGAACAGGATCACTCCTTTTCCGGTAATGTCAAATCATAGGTATTCTTTACCTTGTCTTTAAGCAATTTGTAATATATGCCAGCCGCTTCAGCGGGAACCGGTTCCAGTTTCTTTAACTCAGCAGCCAACGGAATAACCTTCTCTTTATAAGGAGTGAGATCCGTTAGTTCTGCACTGGCAAATTGGTCTATGGCGCAATAATAAATGTAGACTAAGCGGACATACAGCCAGCTTTTCACAGTCTTTTCCTCATTCTCAAACGAATAGCGGTCTATGAATTTTTCTAATTTATCCGCCAGGTTCATCAACGCATGATAGCGCTCTTCAAACCGGTTGGCAGCACTCTTACTCATCGGGCTCTGATACCAGGAATAGAAGCTATAGCCGATAATTTTTACCCGCTCCGCTGTGCATAGTGTGATCGGTCCCCACAACTCATTTTCATGGAGATGACTCTGGAAGGTGTGATGGTTTTTTCTATAAACTCCCGTTTATAGAGAGAGATTGCCGGAGTCAGATTCACTTCTCCATACCGGGAAAGAAAAATGAACGCGTCTTTACCGGAAAGCACCTCTTCGGATACGGAAGGAGCCGAGCTCTTGTAGATCTCGGTTTTCCTTCCACTCCGGTAGCAATATGAACCATTCCCCATGAGAATGTCCATTTCTCCCTGAGAAGCTATTTCATATAATTTCTCATAAGTTTCCTCCTGCACCCAACCATCCGGGTCCAGGAAGGTGATAAATTTTCCGGTCGCATTCTTCAACCCGGTGTTCCGGGGCAGGCACCCTTCTTTTTCCGGAAAGATAAGAATGCGGGGGTCCCGCTGCTGGTATTCTTTTACCACTGCGAAGACCTCTTCGTTTGCCTGTTCAGGGATCAATAAGATCTCAATCTCCTGCAATGTTTGATTGACCAAAGATTCCAGGCATTTCACGAAACCAGATGTGGCTTCAGAGAAAGGGACAATAATGGAGACTAAAGGGTTCATATATTGAAGTTAAATGTATATATTATAAGTTTTAAAATACTCTATTTCAAGGGTTATACAAAAAAGATCCCGGAAACACAAACCTTAGATGAAGAGCTACCTTTCTTAACAGGAAGGAATTAATTGGTCCGTCAGAATAGAATTAAAATTTTCCCTTTCAAACAGATTATTCAATCTCCTTTTTCTAAGAGAAGACGAATTTTGTATAGGGTGCAAATATTCGTCTTCCTTAGAGAAAGATAGGCTCCGGAAATGGAACATGTTAACCTATCACCAACTTATAAATTCCGTTTATGGATCCGGAGTTTAATTTTTTATGAAACTATAGAGATGCTTTCAAGAAGCTCTCAGAGAAAGCAGAGCTCTATAGTTTACTTATTGAGGGGATAAGGTTCCTCCACTAAAGTTGTATTTAGGTATGCAAACTCTTTTGCTAACGATTATTCTATGATCACCGTACCAGTTAATTGATACGTATCGGAAATTACTTCTACATGACAGGTTTCATCCACCACAAAACCATATAGAGGGAAAGAAACTGTTTGTGGAGAATCAATCACAAAATATTCGGTCTGTGTATTTCCACTTTCACCAATTAGTGTTACCGACACATTTCCACAAGCAGTAAGGAACGTAACATGGTAGTGCATGTTTAATGTTTCTGCTTCAACAGGAAAAACAGGCATGGATCTATGACCTCTTGGATCTTCTGTTGCTTGATGATGTTGAGTTCTATGTGCATATATATTATTAAACGACATAAAACAACAGATCAAAATTATAAAAGTAGTTATCTGTTTCATAAGATAAATAAATTTGTAGTGTTATTGTTTGATGCAAAGATTCCACTTTTTTCCATACGAAAACAAGACAAATACCTGACAAAACAAATATTTTTTCAAATCAATAATTCATTAATTATTAATATATTAAATCTTCATCAGTCTTCAAACAAGTGGTTTTTATCTAAAAAATCTGACATTTCCAAGTTTAGGATTCAATAAGCATAAATAAATTCATCCAAATTAGTTTTGGAGTGACAATTTAGCCTTTCTTTAATTCGTTGTTTTCGTTTGTAAATGGCATCCGGCATAGCGTCCATCAGGATCGCAATCTCCGCAGGGGTTAAGTGAATTTTCATTAAACAGCACATAACAATATCATCCTGTGTCAAATTGGGATAAGTCATCAGTAATCGATTAGCAAACCCATCATAGAGTTCATTGACTTTATCAATGATTCTCACTAATTCTTTTTTAGGAACCGGATCATATTGTTTGCAACATTGATTTAACCGACTTAAAAAAGAATCTTCTGTAATAATATATTTCAATAATAGAATCTCCTTTTCTTTCAGTTTATTGTACCTCTCCAATAATTGCTCATTCTCTTTTACAAAAGAATGGGTATGCTTTTCGAGGAGTTCAGAGAATTTCTTTTCCTGTTCTTCGATTTCTGACTTTAAAACCTCGTTCTCTCTCATTAAATCCATTACCTGAGAATGCTTTACTTCATTTTTTATTAATTGAAGCTCCTTTTCGGAAAGTAATTCAATATTCTGTTC
>JAJQEE010000052.1 GCA_021201865.1 Tannerellaceae bacterium
CCTATTAATTAATACAATATAAATACTCATTTTTCTTAAATTATTCTTCCTGAAATAATTTTTATCATAATAATAACCCACATTCACAAGTAAATAAAACGGCTGTAAACCAAACTATTAACAAAAATTATTCACAGAATAACAAAAAAGAATAAATAGTTTACATTTCAAATACAAAACTCATAATCAACAAGTTAACCCAATTAAAGATATAAAATAAGACACCGCAAAGATATAATAAAAAACTGCATTCCAAATATTTATAGTTATTTTTTTTTATTTTTCATTCAACCTTTTTATATTTCTGACATTTATAACATTTTCACCGGAAAGGAATAAAAGAGCAGGATAATGATTACCTAAAAAAAGAGGATTTATACTGGAAGACACACTAAAAATATCTATCTTGCTCAGGAAATTCACTATTTTTACAACAGTTTTTTTCTTACCTATATCTTCTTTAATTAAATTTAGTACTTCATCCATGTAGGGAATAAATCGCTAAAAGAGAGACCCTAAATTCAAAAACAAATAAAAAAAAGTGATCCTATGCGAATCACTTTCTTCATACAAATACTTTACATTTTATATTCCTACCTGCAGAACATTTTTACAGAAGCCGGTCAATTGCCTCCCGCCAATCTTCATTATTTTCCGGTTGATAAGTCCGGATACCAAACGTATGTGCGGCTTCAATATTCAATCGTCCATCATCCACAAATAAAGTCTCTGCAGGGATCATGCCTGAGTCATTCAGCATATATTCATAGATTGCCGGATCAGGCTTTGTAATACCTACTTCATAAGAAGCATACATCTTGTCAAAATAGTCACCAATCGGACGGCCTGCAGCCGAAAAAGCAGAAGAACGGGCCCACTCCTGTATAAACGGGTTCGTATTACTCAACAGATAGACTTTATATTGCTTTCTCAATTCCAGGATATAATCCAGTTTGTACTGCGGAACTTCCACAACAAACCCCAGCCAGCCATAGAGAGCCTGTTCTTTGGAGATTTCCCTTCCGGCATGCTCTGTCAATTGCTGACAGAATTCTTCCACACCGATCTTTCCATTTTCCACATCTAAAAAGAAACCTCTCTGTTCATACGGGTCTATCAGTTCATTGGCACTTTTCAGACCGATCTCTTCAAATCTTTTGACTGCACATTCTCTGTTTAAAGTAATAATAACTCCTCCCAGATCAAACACAACATTTTTAATTGATGACATACTATTATTTTTATTGCATATTCAGTTCCCCACAAAAGAGGCTGTGTAAAAACTCATTTATAAATCCAACTACCTTATGAATTATAAGTCATCAGAGGTTACCCTTAGTCAAGAACCCCGAAAGGGGTTGCCTGTAAATAACCGCGGGTGAAACCCAGTCATGGTCGGAATATTTTTGCGAAGGTGACCTTTGTCTCTTAAGTCCCGCAGGGACGGCACATAATAGCCTGGGACGCAAGTAGAGAAATCCCCACCCGGGGTGTGCTGTAGGTACACCCCATCTTATGGAAACAACAGGTTTGTATATGCAGTGTCGTACTTTCAGCACTCCATTGACTACTGATACCTGACCTGGGATTTGCATCCCAGGCTATTATATGACGTCCTTTCAGGACTTACGAGATCAAGATCCCCCTTCGCCAAATCTTCCGAACAGGGCGTAGCCCCAGTATATCCCAGGCCCCGGCAACGCCGGGGTGTATTCATAACCAATGGGTTGCGCACCGTAGGTGCAATATAGTAATGAGTAGTATCATCGGGTATAAATACCGTTTGTTATCCTCTTATTATACTGGGCGTACCGCCCGCAACTCTCTGTCGATCAATTATTCCCCCGGCATTGCCGGGGGCTATGATATAGTAGGGCTACGCCCTGTAAAAAATCTTCCGAACAGGACTGGGTGGAACCCGGGGTTATTCACATGGCACCCCATTCAGGGTACTTACTTACGATTTGTAACTTTATCAATGAACGATAAGTGTTTTTACACAGACTCAAAAGCCGGGAACTGTTTTTCATTTTCCAAGATCAGTCTTCTAATGTATGAATCACCAAACCAGATCTCAGTTTAGGTTCAAACCAGGTTGTTTTCGGAGGCATGATATTGCCTGTATCCGCAATATCGATCAATTGTTTCATGGAAACAGGATATAAAGCCAGCGCCACTTTCATTTCACCACTATCCACCCGGCGTTTCAATTCTCCCAGACCACGGATACCACCGACAAAGTCAATCCGTTTATCAGAGCGAAGATCTTTAATTCCCAGGATCTCATCCAGAATCAGATTAGAGGAAATAGTTACGTCCAACACACCGATCGGGTCATTGTCATTATAGGTACCTTCCTTTGCTGTCAGGGAATACCATTTGCCGGACAAATACACAGAGAAATTATGCAACGCAAGCGGTTTATAGATCTGTTCGCCTTTTTCTTCTACGGTAAAGTTTTCCGACAATTTGCAAAGGAATTCTTCATCCGTAAGTCCGTTCAGGTCTTTCACTACCCGGTTGTAATCAATGATCGTCAACTGGTTAGCCGGAAAACAAACAGCCATGAAATAATTATATTCTTCATCTCCCCGGTGATCCGGATTCTGTTTTGCTTTTTCCGCACCCACTAAAGCAGCTGCTGCCGAACGATGGTGGCCATCCGCAATATAAAGAGCAGGAATCGCTGCAAATAGTTCTGTAATACGATCCATGTCTTCCTCATTATCAATGATCCAGAATGTATGACCGAAACCATCCGGTTCAGCGACGAAGTTATATTCCGGTGTTTTAACAGTATATTTCCTGACGATCGCATCCAACTCTGCATTGTCCGGATAAGCAAAGAAGACAGGCTCGATATTCGCATTGTTCACCCGAACATGTTTCATACGGTCTTCTTCTTTATCACGCCGGGTTAATTCATGCTTCTTGATGTTCCCCTTCATGTAGTCTTCTACAGAAGCACATACAACTAAACCATATTGGGTGTGACCATTCATGGTTTGCGCATATACGTAATATTGTTCTTTATCATCCTGGATTAGCCAGCCCTTATCCCGGAACTTCTGAAAATTCTCCGCGGCTTTTTCATATACAGCCTCATCGTGTTCATCTGTTCCTACCGGAAAATCAATCTCCGGCTTAATGATATGATAAAGGGATTTTTCATTATCTCCTGCCTCTTCACGAGCCTCTTCCGAGTTTAGTACGTCATATGGACGGGATGCTACCTCTTCCACCAACTCCCTTGGCGGACGGATTCCTTTGAATGGTTTGATTACAGCCATGCTCTATTCTTTTTTATTGATTAAGTTCTTCTATTTAAGGTGAACAATGAACATAAAAAGTGAAAAGTGAATTCACCATTGCAAATATATAAATATTGCAGGAAATCCACTCTTCACTTTTTACTTTTCGATCGCGGGATGCGATTACTTATTCACTCTGAATTTTTCGTTACCGTTCTGTATGAAACCTACGATCTGTTCTGCTGCTGCAATACCGGCATTGATATTGGCTTCTGCGGTTTGTGCCCCCATCTTTTTAGGAGTGGCAAAATAACGATCCGGATAGGCTGCTGCCAGTTCCGCATCAATAGCAGGTTTGATGTCGCTGACATATTTAAAGTCCGGACGGGCTTTCATGATCTCTGCCAAACCCGCTTCATCCATCACCTCTTTACGGGCTGTGTTCACCACAACTGCTCCTTTAGGCATGGAGTTCATCAATTCATAATTGATGGAACCTTTTGTTTCGGCTGTTGCAGGAATATGCAAAGAAATCACTTCACATGCTTTGAACAGGTCTGCTGTGGAAGCGACCGCTTTCACACCATCTGCTTCAATGGCTGAAACCGGAGTAAATGCGTCATATGCATAGACATCCATGCCAAATCCTTTCGCAATACGGGCAACATTCCGTCCTACATTCCCATAGGCCAGAATACCCAGCTTCTTTCCTTTCAGCTCGGTTCCGGCTGCCCCGTTGAAGAATCCTCTGACAGCAAATACCAACAGGCCGAATACTAATTCAGCCACTGCGTTTGAATTCTGTCCCGGGGTATTCATTACACATACATCATGTGCTGTGGCTGCTTCCAGATCCACATTGTCATAGCCGGCACCTGCACGAACGACAATCTTCAATTGTTTGGCTGCGTCTAACACTTCCGCATCGATCATATCGCTACGGATAATGATGGCATCCACATCTTTGACAGCCTCCAGTAACTGGGCTTTTTCCGTATATTTTTCCAGTAAAGCCAATTCCATACCGGCACCTTCGATCACCTGTCGGATACCATCTACCGCTACGGGAGCAAATGGTTTATCTGTTGCAATTAATACTTTTGCCATGCTCAATGTTGTTTTTCAAATTCTTTCATTGCTGCAACCAATGCTTCTACACTGCTCTTAGGCATCGCATTATAAATGGAAGCCCGGAAACCACCCACGGAACGGTGGCCTTTGATACCGACCATACCGGCAGCAGTTGCAAATGCACTGAATTCAGCCTCTAATTCCTTATATTCATCGTTCATCACAAAACAAACATTCATGATGGAACGGTCTTCCACAGCCGCTGTTCCTTTAAACAAACGGTTACGGTCTATTTCGTCATACAATACAGATGCTTTCTCAATATTTTTCTTCTCCATAGCAGCCACACCACCCTGCTCCTTATACCATTGTAAGGTCTGCAAAGCAGCAAAAATAGGGAATACAGGAGGCGTATTGAACATGGATTCTTTTTTGATATGCGTGCTATAATTCAACATCGTAGGAATCGGACGTTCCACCTGTCCCAGGGCGTCCTCACGAACAATAGCCAGCGTAACACCGGCAGGAGCCAGGTTCTTCTGTGCACCGGCATAAATAATATCATATTTGGAAACATCCACCGGACGGGAGAAAATATCGGAAGACATATCAGACACCAAACGTGCTTTTACATCCGGATCATATCTCATTTCAGTCCCGAAAATAGTATTATTGGAAGTAAAGTGGAAATAATCCGCATCTTCCGGGATCACATAATCTTTGGGGATAAAGCTATAGTTTGCCTCTTTGGATGAAGCAACCACATCTACTTCGCCGAACAGTTTAGCCTCTTTAATTGCATTGGAAGCCCATGTTCCGGTATCCAGATAAGCCGCTTTTTTCTTCAACAGGTTATAAGGCACCATGCAAAATTGCAGACTTGCACCACCTCCTAAAAATACAACTTCATAACCTGCGGGTACATCCAACAGTTCTTTCACCAACGCTCTTGCCTCTTCACATACAGCAACAAACTCTTTCCCTCTGTGAGAAACTTCCAGGATAGATAACCCGGTACCAGCAAAATTCTCTACCGCAGCAGCAGCATTCCTGATCGTATACTCGCTTAAGATAGACGGACCTGCAGAAAAATTGTGCTTTTTCATACCAATCTCTTTTAATTTTTATAGAATTTCATTATAAGTTACCTGTTTTCTCAAAACAGGCGGCTAATTTACAGATTATTTCCATACCCAACATCATTTCGTAAGGAATAATTCATTCTGAAAAACAGATTATCATTAAAACCGGTCTTTCCATAATCTTTTTAAATGTTCCGCCATCTTTTGTTCCGCCGGATTGGATTGACTTTTCCAGAAACGTTCTTTCAGGATTTCCTTCGGCATATATTCCTGTTTCACAAAATTATTCTCAAAGCTATGCGCATATTTATACTCCTTGCCATAATCCAGTTCAGCCATCAATTTAGTAGGAGTATTCCTTAAATGTAACGGAACCGGCAGATTTCCGGTACGGTTCACCAACTGAATCGCTTCGTCAATCGCCATATAAGCAGAATTACTTTTCGGGCTACTGGCTAAATAAACCGTCGTCTCTGCCAGGATAATCCGGCCTTCCGGCCAGCCAATCTTTTTCAGTGCATCAAAACAAGCATTTGCAAGTAACAAGGCATTCGGATTCGCCAGTCCAATATCTTCCGCCGCGGAGATCAACAAACGGCGGGCAATAAATTCCGGATCTTCTCCACCGGCAACCATACGGGCCAACCAATAGATAGCCGCATCCGGGTCACTACCCCGGATCGATTTAATAAAAGCAGAGATAATATCATAATGCATCTCTCCCCCTTTATCATAGGCAGCCGGATTTTCCTGTAAACGTTCCACCACTTTCTCATCTGTGATTTCGATCGTCTCACTTTCCTCCTCTGCGGTGGTTACCAGATCCAGAATATTCAACAGTTTACGGGCATCTCCACCGGAATACCGTAACAAAGCATCCGTTTCCGTTAACTGAATATTTTTCTCTTTCAAAACCACATCTTCAGAGATTGCCTTTTGAAGCAATGTCATCAGATCCGGCTTATCCAAAGATTTCAGGACATAGACCTGGCAACGGGACAACAACGGCCGGATCACTTCAAAAGAGGGATTCTCTGTTGTCGCACCGATCAGGGTCACTACCCCTGTTTCTACCGCATTCAACAGGGAATCCTGCTGTGATTTACTGAAACGGTGGATCTCATCAATAAACAAAATAGGAGAAACCGTATTGAAAAAACGGTTACTTTTGGCCTTTTCAATCACTTCACGCACATCTTTCACCCCGGAACTGATCGCACTCAAGGTATAAAACGGAGCATCCAGTTTATTGGCAATGATCTGTGCCAACGTAGTTTTACCCACTCCCGGAGGTCCCCACAATATAAAGGAAGGGATACGGCCGCCTTCGATCATCTTACGCAACACAGCCCCCTGTCCTACCAAATGTTTCTGCCCGATATAGTCGTCCAGTGTCTTCGGACGCATACGTTCGGCTAATGGTTGATTTATCATATATACAAAATTCGGAAGTTTTCCCTACATAACAAAAGAAACAGTCTTAAAATAACTAATGTATGTTTTATGGAAAGTTATTATTACCTAATCAAAGAATACTGATAGAATCCATATCTCCTTTTCCCCGTACAACGGCTAACAACAAACTCTATTTCTACCTTCCCGCCCACTATAAATGAATGGCTTTTCCATTCCATTATGTACCTGTCTTAACCTCTCGGTAGCTACCGGATCTTTTCCAAATCACGGATAATGGTCATATCCATAATATTACTATAAATCTCCGTGGTCCTTACACTCTTATGACCTAACAACTTTTGCACAGTCGTAATATTAGCCCCGTTATAAAGCAATAAAGTAGCATTCGTATGACGGGCCGTATGGAACGAGATCCGCTTATCTAAAGAAACCATCTGGCAGATTCGGACTAATTGCTTATTCACATTAGAATTTGAATCCGGAGAGGCATTAAATAAGGTATGCGGATTGTGCTTATAACGTTCATAAATCGGGATTGCCTTTCCATCAAACAAAAGAAAAAGAGGTAAACGGACATGCACATCTGTTTTTACAGACGAATAGATCAGCCATAATTTATCGTCGATCACTAAAAAATTGTCGTTCGTGATACTGACAATATCCGAAAAACGAAGCCCGGTGTAACAACTAAACAAAAACATATCCAACGCTCTTCGCAACGTACGTTTTCTTCCCAGATACAGATTTTCCAACAGACTCAGCTCCTCGGGGGTCAGATGAGTACGTTTGGTTTCCATATAGCGGATCTTATACTTCCGGAAAGGATACTTCTGCATCTCAAACAGGTCCATATTGATAGCCAGGTTGACATACCTTTTTAAATGTTTCATATGCTTAGCGATCGTATTCCGGTGGTAATCATTCTTCAACAAATAATCCTCAAACGCACATAAAAAATTAAAATTCAGATCATCAAAAGCGACCACCGGACGGAACTGGCTTAACAAGGACCAGATGGATGAGTGATTCTTCAAAGTAGAAGCTTTCAGATTGGATTTGTCTATTTCACTCTTCATAAATGAGGTGAAAGATCCACTACCGGATGTGGTCCTTTCCTTCAGATTTTCCAACGTCAATACCTTTCCACTCTGGGCCAGACTCAGTTCAAGACGCTCAAGCTCTGCCATATAATCCTGTAAATACTGGTTCAATGCCTCCATATTCGGATGGGCTTTGATCATTTTTCTCTTTTTATCCCACTGGCACGGTTTTACATATACTTTCGTAGAAAAATACTTTTTCTGCTTATTAAGATATGCCTCCACCTGTATTAGTGCTTTTCCCTCAGCATTCAACTGCTTCTTTCTGTTAAAAACCAAATTGTAAATTACTTTTTCCATGATATAGAGTTTTTTTCGCATTTCAGTATGCGAAGAAACAAATAACTTCTCTATAAATATGCCCCCAAGTCAGGAAAGAATTGCTGACTTTCCGCTATACAACTGGTTTTTTTCTAATCTTTAACAATCCATTATTCCTCTCAAAAAGGAGATCTACAAACAAAAAAGGCTGATCCTTACGACTTTCAATTCCGGAGATTGTCTCCTTTGGATGTGCCTTTGATGACATTCCTTCAATTTCTGTATCTTTAATAAAAACCAATTGTATAGAAGCAAACAGAGGAAATTATAGATGCGATTTATTATGCAATTGAATAAATCTATCAAGATATGTAGACGTTTTATCGGGA
This sequence comes from Tannerellaceae bacterium, assembly GCA_021201865.1. Classification (GTDB taxonomy): domain Bacteria; phylum Bacteroidota; class Bacteroidia; order Bacteroidales; family Tannerellaceae; genus UBA4116. Next base: position 8,571 of record JAJQEE010000052.1, read on the forward strand.
ACTTTCCCTAAGTTTGTAAGAGAAAAAGAACTAATTTTATTTTACTTTATTCTACAACCAATAAAAATTATATTGATATGTCAAAGAAATGGATTTGTACCGTATGTGGGTACGTACACGAAGGAGACGAAGCACCTGAAAAATGTCCGCAATGTAAACAGCCGGCAGATAAATTCAAAGAGTTAGTTGAGACAGAAGGATCTCTGCAATTTGTAGACGAACATGTATTAGGAGTTGCGAAAGGTGTAGACCCGGAAATCTGGGAAGGTTTGCAGGCACATTTCACAGGTGAATGTACGGAAGTAGGGATGTATCTGGCCATGAGCCGTCAGGCAGACCGTGAAGGCTATCCTGAAATTGCAGAAGCATTCAAACGCTACGCTTGGGAAGAAGCAGAACACGCTGCCAAATTCGCAGAACTGATCGGTGAAGTGGTTTGGGATACTAAAACCAACCTGAAAAAACGGATGGACGCAGAATGCGGTGCCTGCGAAGATAAAAAACGGATTGCTACTTTAGCAAAACAGCAGAATCTGGATGCGATCCATGACACTGTTCATGAAATGGCAAAAGACGAAGCCCGTCACGGTAAAGGTTTCGAAGGTCTTTATAACCGCTATTTCAAATAAGGAACTAAAAATAAGGCAACTTATTTTATAAGCAAAAATAAAACAAACCGGATTCAGATATTCCATCTGAATCCGGTTTTTCCTTCTCCCCTGTCCTGTTCTCTACACAATCCAGGACTGTTAAGTTCTCTAATAACACATGGTTGCATAAGCTTTCCCCAAAGGGGATACTACAAAAATAACCCAGGGCTGAGCGAAGCGAATCCCTGGGTAAGAATCATATAATAACAACCCTGTAAGGGTTTCACCTCTTGTCAGAGAACTTCCAGCGTAAATATGCAACCCACTGCGGGGTTGAATCAAACCAATCAGATCCCAGGGATTCGATTCGCTCAGCCCTGGGCTATTTCTGTAGTACCCCTTTGGGGTGTAAAATATAGATAATGTCACCAGGAAATTATTAAAGAGCTTAACAACCTTTTACCACGCAAGTGGAGAACAGAAAGTGGAGTGTGTCTGATTTACAAACAAAGTCTGCAAGGATTGGTTATATTTGTAAAAAAATAGTCGATCATATGAAAGTGTTATTAATCAATGGTAGTCCTAAACGACAGGGAAACACCTTCCGGGCACTCACGGAGGTGGCTACCGTACTGGAAGCGAATGGCATTGAAACAGAAATTATTTCAATCGGAACCAAAGCAGTACAGGGATGTATTGCGTGTAATAAATGTAACGAACTGGGCCGGTGTATTTTTCAGGATGAATTATACAATACGGTTCGTGAACGGATGAAAGAGGCAGACGGATTGATCCTTGGATCCCCGGTATACTATGCAGGTCCGAACGGATCTTTATGTGCTCTGCTGGACCGCCTGTTCTACTCAGCATCTGAGTTTTTCGAGTATAAACCCGGAGCTGCGGTAGCCGTATGCCGCCGGGGTGGTGCCAGTGCCACACTGGATAGATTGAATAAATATTTTACTATTCAAAACATGCCGGTAGTGCCCTCCCAATACTGGAATATAGCACACGGCCTGTTCCCCGGAGAGGTGGAACAGGATCCGGAAGGACTACAAACGATGCGTACTTTAGGGAGAAATATGGTCTGGATGCTGAACAATCTTCAGCCATGCAATGCGCCGGAACCGGAACCGGAACGGGCCTGGACCAATTTCATCCGGTAATTCTCCATCCGGATAAACCAACCTGAAGATTTGGCTTACATATTCCCTTGTTCTCCACACCCCATGGGAAATAAGGGAATATATTTTTACATAAAGCAGATTTGAAGTGGCTGAATCCATTACGTTAGACTGGAGTGGTTCTGAAGAGCAACCATTTGAAGAAAACAACTGGAACCGGATTGTGATCATCACAATTGGAGAATAAGTAAGTTTAAAGATGTTACATCCGGAAGGAGGATAGCGGCTTTGTCCGGATATCCTCTTTTTTCATGAATGACTCCTTCATAAGCATCACTCTCTCCCTGTAAATTTATTTTCAGGTATTCACCTATTCACCTTTCCATAAGAAATTATAAATGAATCATATACGGTGAACACCTTATCTTTTTAGGGTATTCACCGGGTATTCACCTAAGGAAAAAGGTATTCACCGTGGAGAATGACTATCCGGAAGACCCTATACCAGGAAGGCTGTATCCATGAAGTAATCATGAGGTGGTGCAGGAAAACTATCGCTACCCTCTACACCCTGGCACCCTTAGGTACCTACTTTATCCATGGTTAGGTAGGCACCTGATCGCGCTACCCTCTACACCCTACGGATAGTTTCTCTGCAGCTTTCCGCCACGTAGTATGCACTCCGGAACTTCCCTATGGTATAGAGGTGAATACCTGGTGCGTAGGGTATTCACCAGGTATGCACCGTATCTGTTTCGTGGACAAACACTTAATGACAGGTGAATAGGTGAATACCTGAAAAAAATTCACAGAGAGAAATATATAAAAAAGGGGATTAAGGGAATAGACTATTCTACCTCAAAAATTCTGTATATATTTGATGCTGATATAGTAACTGACCCATAATAAATTAAATATGAGTTTTTTCAAGAAGCTAAAAGGGGAATTAATTGATATTATTGAATTCCTGGACAAAACACAGCATACGATTGTCCACCGTTTTGAACGTCATAATAATGAGATCAAGAATAATGCGAAATTAGTCGTCCGGGAAGGGCAGATCGCTGTCTTCATTAATGAAGGACAGTTAGCTGATATTTTTACACCGGGTACCTATACGCTCAATACACAGAACCTGCCGGTCCTCTCTATACTACAGGGATGGAAATATGGTTTTAACAGTCCGTTCAAGGCGGAGGTTTACTTTGTCAGTACACGTAACTTCATAGACCAGAAATGGGGCACCCGCACGCCGGTGATCCTGAATGATGACCGTTTCGGCATGGTGGAAATACGGGCTTTCGGGATCTATTCCTTCAAAGTAACAGATGCCGCTGTTTTTATCCGTGAGATTGTGGGAACCAACCAACTGTTCACCACTTCCCATATCAGTGAACAACTAAAAAGTATCATCGTCACCCGTTTCACGAATGCGGCAGGACAAACTCATCTACCCATTGAAAAGTATGCCGCGAACCTGAATGAATTATCGGATACGATTTTCCACTATATGCATGATGACTTCTCAGCCTATGGAATGGAGGTCACTAAATTCCTGATTGAAAATGTTTCGATGCCGGATGAGGTGAAGAAGGAAATCTTTGAACTGAGCCGCTTAGACAAAATTGACTTAGACAAACTCACCCGGATGAAAGCAGCTAAAGCAATGGAAGCAGCTGCCGAAAATCCTTCCGGTACAGCAGGTATGGGCATGGGACTCGGTGCCGGTATGGCGATGGCAAACCAGATGGCACAAATGATGACTCATCAAACAGCTACCCCTCCCCCTACTCAGGGTGCGGTTCCTCCGCCAATCCCGGAAGAAGTAGCATATTTTATTGCTATAGGAGGACAACAATCCGGACCTTATAAGATCTCTTTATTACCGGAATTAGTCACTAAACAGGTTCTGACCCGCGACACATTAGTGTGGAAAAACGGAATGGCACAATGGGAAGCAGCCGGAGCGCAGGCTGAACTGGCTCATTTATTTACCGCTACTCCTCCACCGATCCCTCAACCATAAGCGATCTGTTTATATGGAAGAAATGTTTACGGAAGCAAACCAGTCTTCCGATATATACGTATGCGAATCCTGTGGTGCCCCGCTAACCTATAAGCCGGGCACGGATTCTCTTCATTGCTCCCATTGTGGTTCTTCGACACAGATCGAGATCCGGGAAGTGGATGAGGTGGAAGAGCTGGATTTCCTGACGTATGTCGGTGAACTGGAAGAGCTTCATAACCGGGAGGCTAAAGTAATCAACTGCCGCCAATGCGGAGCCGAATCCACTTTTGAAGAAAATATTCATACGACTGAATGTCCCTATTGTAATACTCCCTTGATCGAAGCCGACGTGCATGCGGAACGGTTAATCAAACCTTCTTATCTCCTACCGTTCCATGTATCCCATGATTCGATCCATACGCATATGTCTGCCTGGATGAAAAGCCTCTGGTTCGCTCCCAATAAACTGAAAAGCCGGGCTATGCATACGGAGGAGCTGAAAGGAGTTTATATCCCTTGCTGGACCTATGATGCACAGACGGAAACCAACTATATGGGACAACGGGGAGACACCTATACCACCACTGTGGGGAGTGGGAAAAACCGGAGGACCGTCACCCGTACCCGGTGGAGTTTCCGGAGCGGACACGTCTCTCTCTTTTTTGATGATGTGATGGTTCCCGCCTCCCGCCTGATCACTCACCCAATTATGGATAAGATCCAGGGATGGGACACTAAAAACTTAGTGGAAACAGATCCGAAATTCCTGAGTGGTTTTACTACGGAAAAGTATATAGTTACACTGAAAAACGGATTCCAGACAGCGAAGGCAATCATGGATACTGCGATCCGGAGTGCGGTCAAACGACAGATCGGCGGCGACCGTCAGCGGATCCTATCCTGCAAAACCCAGTACAATGACATCAAATTCAAACTGATCCTGCTGCCTGTCTACATGTCCTCCTACATGTATGGCAACAAATTATATCATTTTTATGTAAACGGCAGAACCGGTAAAATTCATGGTGACCGGCCCTATAGTCCAGTAAAAATCACTCTGGCTGTCATCGCTGCTATCCTGGCCATTCTGGGCATCTGCTGGTGGGCGGAAGTGATCTGAAAAACGTCCTTCCCTGTGAAAGGGTCCATCTTTCTTTTATCCACTCCAGCACATTTGTACTGTTTTCCTCCATGTCAGTCGGTAAAGATATTAAATTCCTAACTCTTTTATTCTTTCCGTTTCTACTGGCTCAACATGCCACAGCCCTGTCATCCAAACTTTAGAAGGATCTGTTCCGGCAGGAAGGAGTCAGGAGTCAGGATTCAGTTCCACTCCATAGTTCTATACGAACTACAGCTTTTTCTATTTCCTTATAGACAAAAATAGTAATATTTTATAACAAAAAGTAGGTAATTCTAAAGAATATCCATTTCTGCCTTGATAAATCAGAAGATAAAGTCATTGTATGCCTCTGATATCCCACTTATCAAATAGTTGCACTGCCTATTTTGAATAGTAAATTTTAAGTTCGTATAGAACTACTTATTCGATCTTCAGGAATGTAAAAAAGGAAAAAATAATTTCTACATAATCTAAAAAAGATGAAAAAACGAATCTCTTTAATTTAATCATTAAGCGTATGAAAAAAAATTTACCAGTAAGAGGAATTTTACTTGTCTGGACTTTGATTAGTATGACCTTCCCTACTCTAACCGGACAAACCTTCACCGGATTATGGAGCGACTATGCTTCCGGTAGTATTAATGGATCAGGAACCACCCAAACTCCTTATCAGATCTCTTCTGCCGGAGACCTTGCGTGGCTGGCCAGGCAGGTAGGTGAAGGACAAACATTTGAAAATACCTATTTTGAACTGACCGGAGATATTGATCTTACGGGGCATCTTTGGGTTCCTATCGGGCACGGAATGGTTCCGAACAATTTTGTACCTTTCCAGGGAATTTTCAACGGAGCCGGTTGGACTATTTCCAACCTTCGGATAGAGGGCAATGAGCTACCTGGGGACTATTATCATACCGGACTCTTCGGAGTGGTAGGAGGAGGATGCCGGATTCAGGATTTAATTCTTGAAAGCCCTTTTGCACAAGGGAAAGATAATGAAAATCCCGACTGCTTTTCTCTTGGAACAGCTATATTGGCCGGGTATGTATATAACCATACAGCAGCCGGCGTACAATTTTCAGGCTGCCACATCAAATCACCTACATTAGAAAAAAGCACGACTAACTCTTCTTCCCTATTTTCCGGAGGCTTCATAGGGAGGACCGTTTCTACTATGGCATCATCCTACATAACAGAATTATCAGATTGCCATATAGAAGGGGGAATCATCACAGGTGGTAATTCCAAATCAAGCAATGGTACCGGAGGACTGGCAGGCGAAAATAATGGAACGTTGAAAATAAGTAATTCGACTAATAGTAGTATGGTAATCGGAGGAATAAGCAACCAGCAACATACCGGGGGCTTGTAGGTAACAGCATATGGAACACTGAACTAACTGATTGCTACAATACAGGAGCCGTACATGATGGAAACGGTGTGAGTAGTTATATAGGTGGAATTATAGGAACTGTAAATGCCGGCAATGGAAATTCGGAGATAGTAAGAACCTATAATACCGGCGTAGTAACAGTTAAGAGCCAAACTTCAACTAACCATGCAGGAGGAATTGCCGGGACAATAGGCATACAGAACACTGCTGAATTCCTATTGAAAGACTGCTATAATGCATCGCTTATTAAATCGACCATATCAGTCAGTAACCGGGATACTTACCTGGGTGGATTATCCGGAAGTATATATACACATCAATCCGCTACCGGCTCTCTGGAACTGGAAAACAATTATGCTTCCGGAAAAATCGAAGGTTTCTCTACACAGGCGGGCGGATTAACCGGTCAGGTATATGCAGGGGATCTGGCAACCATACGGCCTCAGATCATCAATTGCTTAGTGGTTCTTCAATCCATAGAGACGCAAGGTGCAACAGGACGTCTTGCCGGTGTATTTAACCAGACATGTGACTTATCAGGTAATTATGCCTGTATCTTAGGAGAAGCTGGTTTACAAACACAGGCTGACAGTGAAAGCGGGGCCGACTGGACAGCACCCACCCCAACCTCATGGACTGCTCCGGTTAATAGCTGGAGTCAGACTTCCTGGAACCTTTCCGGACAAGGAGCCTATCTGCCTCAGATCAAGGATTTACCCGGACAACCCCGTATTTCATTTTCTTTCCGGGGAGAAGGAACAGAGAGAGATCCTTACCTGATTCGTACGGCAGAAGATCTCCAGGTCCTGGCTACACATGTAAATGAGTGGAGTACCCCATATGAAGAGACTTACTTCAACCTTACTCCACAGACCGGAAATGAGCTTGACCTGGATGGGTTCCAGATTTATCCCATAGGTGTTTTTATCAGCTCCATGTCCAACGAGACCGAAAATAAACCTTTCCGGGGTATTTTCGATGGGCAAGACAAGACCATTAAAAACCTGACCATTCACGGAAATCAACTTCCCGATGACCGCTTTCGTAGTGTAGCCCTTTTCGGACTGTTGGGAGAAGGGGCAATCATCCAGAATCTCCATCTGGATCAGATCCATATTACCGCAAGAGATGTCCACTATACCGATAAAAGCTATGCCGCTGCATTCGTTGGCAATGCCAGGAACGGGGTCACTATAACCAACTGCCATATCAGCCAACTGATGCTTACCGGAGGTGAAAATCAAAGTGTTGAGTCATGTGTAGGGGGAATAGCCGGAGCGATCAATACACAGGCAACTCTACAGGGGTGTACGGTAAACGGAGGAACCATTACAGGAGGGAATGGAAAATCCTCCCGGGTAGGGGGCATCACAGGAAGTTTTGTGGTATCAGAACCCTCTTCGTTGGCAAACTGCAACGTAACGGGAATGGAGATTTCCAATGCCTTATATGATTCCGATTCAGACTCCGATACCGGAGGGCTCTCCGGTATTCTGAATAACTTTGCTGACCAACCTGTTTACATCCAGGGAAACCAAATAACAGCTTGTACTATTACCGGTGGTAATGGCACAGCAACTTCCCGTACCGGCGGATTAATAGGAGACTCTTTTGCCAACCTGATTGCACTGGAAAATTGCCTGGTAACCCATAGTTCGGTAACCGGCGGAGATGCACCCGGTCCTGATGGAGATGGAGAGTCTGTTACCGGTGGCCTTATTGGCTACCTGCTATCCAATGGTAACGATACCCATGTTCGTGCTGTAAATGTAAACTGCATAAATACAACTATACAAGGAGGGGATGCATATGAATACACCTACTCAGCAGGTTTAATTGCAGCAGGACGCCTGACAAGTCTGACACAAAGCTGTGCAAAGGAGGTGAATATAACTTCAGGAAATGCGCCTGTTTCGTGTACCGGTGGGTTAATCGGTCACACCTCCCAGGTACGGGAACTCTCCGAATGCTTTGCTACAGGTAGTATTACCACCACAGGAACAGATCAAGAAATTGTTTATACCGGTGGATTAATAGGAAATGTGCAAATAGGGGAAAATGAACAGGCAGTTATCCGGGACAATTACGCGTACGTTACCCTTCTCTCAGGAGCTGAGAGCAATACACATGCCGTGGGAGGATTAGCCGGCAGGGTATGGAGCCATGCGTCTAACCCGGCCGGCCATCTGAAGATCAGCCATAATTATGTAGCCGGAGAAATAAAAGAAAAAATTCTCCTACCAACATTCTTACCGGAGGAATTACCGGGAACAGTGTCCGTGCCCATATAGAAAATAATCTTGTTATGCTCAGATTATTCGAGTCTGCCAATGCCAGTTCATACCGGATAGCCGGAAGTCGTACAGAAGGAGTATTCCAACACAACTACGCCTACATAGCAGATATGGCACAACAACCACTGGCTGCACACGATAACCAGCATGGAGCAGATTGGAATGGGTCAACCAGTGGATTACCGGTTAGCAATTGGGTAAAAACAATCTGGAATACAGACCCGGCCAACCAATATATGCCTCATCTGAAATGCTTTGCCGATAATCAGCCGGCTATCCCAAACCTACTATATGTAGCCCCCGAGCCAACCACTTATCTGGTATACCTCTCCTCTGTTGAAGGAGCCATCACCCATCCGGCAACCGGTAGTTATGTAGTAGCGGAGGGAGACAGTTTCACCTTCACCCTTACCCTGTTGGAGGAATACACAGATTCGTACCCTATCGTCAGAGTCAACGGTGCCATACAAACAGCAGATACAGAAGCTCCACCCGTTTATACCTATACAATCCGGAATATACAACAAGATACCTATATCACCATGGAAGGAATAACCCCGGAGATCCCTACCTCAACAGATAGCCTGCCGGAAAGTGAAAACAGGATCTACACCCAGCCGGGACATCTTATGGTAGAACTCATATCCCCGTCTTATCTTCGTATTTATACCTTTAATGGTACACAGGTGATGTATAGACAGGTACCTTCCGGTACCACATCCATTCCGTTAGCAAAAGGAAGCTACATCATCAGTATAAACCATGAGATATATAAGGTAATCGTCCATTAATAGATTCTTTTAAATCAGAAACGATTCTAAAGTATATGGAATAAAAATTGCATGCAGATTGTCCCGGAAGTCTATTGATTTTTGGGACAATCTCTTTTTACATCTGTCAGAATGATAAGACAAACTTGTTCTTCCCGGTTACCAATCTTACCATTCCCCATAGTAGGCGGACAGATCCAGTGTAAAAACTAACCAGTAAATTAATAATAAGATAGCCAGTACCACTCCTACAATGATCCCGATTTGTTGATGTTTCTTCTTTGCCATAAAACTTTATTTTGTACTAAACAAATCCATCAGGAAAAACGTTCTGCCGGAAACCGGATTCTTTATCAGAATATCTATCTTTGCTAAAAAACGATGAACATCTCTTTGTTGCGCACTCAAAGTGACCTGCCCGATTTCAGAAAACTGATCCGGGAGCTGGACCAGGAATTAGATGATAGATATGGGGTCACCAACCGTTTGGAGTATGGCCCTTACAACCAGGTAGACCATATTCAAACCGTAGTAGTGGCTTATCAGGATAACCGGGCAGTCGGTTGTGGCTGTTTTCGTCCGTATGATAAAAAAACGATTGAGATCAAACGGTTTTATCTTCATCCTTCTCAACGGGGTTCAGGAATTGCAGGATTGATCATCCGGAAGTTAGAACAATGGGGCCGGGAGAACGGATATGAACGAGCCATTTTGGAGACAGGTATAAAACAGCCGGATTCTATCCGGTTTTACACGAAAAATGGGTATACGACCATTCCCAATTATGGACAATATGAAGGGAAGCGAGGGAGTGTGTGTATGGAAAAATATTTATTATCTATTTAATTGGAGGGTATCCTCATTCATCATCCCGTGCTTCCACACGGAGTGATGAATGGGTGGCCGCTATGCGGCTGGGATCTCTTGTTTAACGGTGGCATTTACCTGATTGAGAAGAAGGGACGGCTTTCTGGTCATTCCGGTCATCTACATCTTCTGTTTCAAAAAGGATCACCTGTTCGTTTGTTTCAACGATCAGCACTTCATCTTCCGGTTCATCCATCATTTTCTCTTCTGTCTGTCCGGTTACCGGATGATCATTACGGTCCCTGATAGGATCCTTTTTTACACCGGATCTTCGATCTGAGACTTTATCTTTCATCTCTTCTTTTTTATCTTTTATCCGGTCTTTGACAGTTAGCTCATCCTCATCTTTAGGATGCTTATTATTTTCATATTGCTGTTCCAGATCATTTAAAACACCTTCCACATCATCATAGGCCAAATAGTGGCCTAACATAGTGCCATCATCTTCTATATCCTGTTCCAGTTTCTTTGCCATCCATTCCTTTTTTGCGGTATGGCCAAAAATAGGTGAATCTTCTTCTGCAGCTTTATACAGATCTGCTGCCAATACTTCTAAATCCTGAATTGTCATAACTTTATCTCTTTAATAATGAATATTCCTTTTATCTTACTGAAAACAGAAAGAAGGACTTAAGTGTTTAGGATGATTACACAAAATCAATCCTTTACAGGTTCTTAGTCCTCCCCGAATGTTTTATCAATATACGTTCCCCGCAACAGATTTATCACCTCTATCCGGTTATCCGCAGCTAAAAGTTTCCTGAGTAAAGGCCCTTTTTCCTGAATAGCCATTTCTATTTTATGTGCCATCCAGTCTTCCCGGTAGGACAGATTGGTCTCCGGAAGATCATCTCCGGAGGAATGATAAAGGCCGGAAGCTATTTTTTCTAATTGTTCTACTGTCATCTTTGTTGTAATAATGATTTCATATACAAACAGTTTTGACAAAAAAAGAGTTCCGGAAATATAGGGATCAGAAATAAAAAGAGAAAGATATTGTAAATATTCACTTCGTATTAAAATATTTTTTCAACCGGATCGTCTTCTTTTATATAGTCTAACTTAATACAGTACTCAGATGGCTAAAGAAAAAAAAGGTTAACAGCAGGTATACGACTCCGGCAGATACGGAAAAAGTAGAAACTTTTTTTGATAAACCCAATCATACAGGGAATGGAAACAATCCGGTTTATAGTGTTCTGGATGCTTTATTAATGGATTGGGACCGGGTAAAATAGAGACCTCCGTTGCGGGATACTTTTACAGAGATCAAAATTTACTGAAAGCATCCCGTATGATTTGCACACAGGTATCCATCTGCTCTTTCGTGTGATTGGAGGACATGGATAATCTCAACCGTGTCCTTTTACTGGAAACTGCCGGATAGGTAACGACTCCTGTATAAAGTCCCTGACCATGGATAGTCCGGCTTATTTCCCGCAGGCGTCTGTCATTTCCTACGATTACCGGGATCACCTGGGATTGGGAGCCTCCAATATCCAGTCCGGCTTCTTTTAGCTGTTGTTGCATATAGCGTGTGTTTTCCCATAGCTTCACCAGCAAAGACTTATCCTTTTCATATATATCCAGCACTTTAAGGATACCTGCTGCCGTATGCGGAGCCATAGCACAGGAAAACACATATGAACGGGCATACATTTTCAAATAAGAAATAAGGGGTGCGCTTCCTACTGCAAAACCTCCGATTGCTCCAAAGGATTTACTAAAGGTACCAATCGTTATATCAATCTGGTCTTCCAATCCAAAATGTTCTGCGACTCCTCTCCCATTTTCTCCGAAAATTAAAGTAGAATGAGCCTCATCCAATAAGATCCTGACTCCATATTTTTTACATACGGAAACGATTTCCGGCAGATTAACTAAATCTCCATCCATGCTGTAGACTCCTTCTACACACACAATCACTCTTTTCGTATCCAATCCTTTCAGGATCTTTTCCAGATGTTCCGCATTGTTATGACTGAAAACCTTTATGTTGGCTCCTGCCAGTCTTGCTCCATCATAAATGGAAGCATGGGACAGGATATCCATGACCGCGACATCCCCAGGCTTCAACAAGCAGGAAAGAACCCCGAGATTGGCTCCATATCCGGTGGGGAAGATCATGGCGTCTTCTTTCCCTTTGAATTGGGCGATCCGGCTTTCCAACTGTGCGGACAAATCATAATACCCACTTAACAAAGGTGCAGAGACTGCTCCGGTTCCATAATTGGCCACTGTGTTTTGTACATCCGCGATTACTTCCGGATGAAAAGAGTAGCCTAAATAGTTATAGGAACAGAAATTCAGAAAGTTTCGCTCTTTCCCCGCATATTTATCATATACCGTAAATTCAGCAATAGGAGCAGTGGTGATGGGATTGCCATATACCATATATCCTTTTTTGTCGCATCCTCTAAATAGGCTGAGAAGTAGTCCGTCACATCCAACAGGTCATCTCCACGATATTCATAAAAATCCACCTGCGTATAGTCATCACAATTGATCCTGTTTCTATCCAAATTTTTATCTAATGCCATTTGTTTACTTTATTTCAGGGTTAAACATAGGTTAGTCTATATGCAAATCTACAAAAGCTAAACGAAACAATGCGTGATAAGCAGAATATTTTGTATCACAGGCTGCAGAAAGTTCTGCAGGAGTAAAACCGGAAAGCTCTTTCAGCTCTTTTATGACCTGAAATTGATTCATCTACCTGCAAAAATACAGGAATTGATGATTTATACGGGTGTAAAAAAGGGACAATTTACTTTTTCTGTAGGTTTTCCCGGTACTGTTCTTCTACATATTGAAGTACTTCCTGCTCATTTTTATCTTCATTCAGTATATCTTCCAGGGCGTAGCTGTCTTCTTCTATGATCGAATCAATCTTTTCTGCCATCCACTCATTTTTATCTTCCCGTGGAGAAATCCCGGAAGAGGCATGTGCTTTTTTTATACAGTTTCAATGCCAACTGCTTCAACTCATCTAATGCCATCTTCATCTCTGTTTTTAAATAGAACATCTCTACTCCTAAATTGTTTTCACAAGACTCTCATACTGAACCGGTTAATCTTTCAATCTTATTTCAAATCCTTATCCGGGAATAAAAATAATCTATTTTTAATTTGATTGTTACCGATAAGTAACATATATTTGTGACCAGATGGTAACATAATTATACATCAGCGTTATATGAAAATAGAAAAAGACAGGGAGTCGACTGAGCAGCGTCTTTTGGGAGCTGTGGGTGACATGATTAAGGAACAGGGGCTGGAATGTTTAGGAATTAATGTAATAGCCCAGCGGGCCGGCGTATCGAAAATGCTTATTTACCGTTATTTCGGTTCTCTGGAAGAGTTGATTGCCCGGTATATTATGACCCGGGATTACTGGGTAAATGTTCCGACGGAAGTTCCGGGCAAAAAGGATTTAAATCCGTTTCTGAAAAAGCTTTTTTCCGAACAGATACGACAGTTGAGGAGTGATAAAATATTGATCCGGTTGTACCGGTGGGAATTGACAACCCATAATTCTGTTGTGGAAGAGATCCGGAAAAAACGGGAAAAGAATGGGGTTTTGTTGATTGAATATATCAGTCGTATTTCCGGTGTTTCCTACCAGCAGGTACAGTCACTGGCCACCCTCATCAGCAGTGCGATCACCTATTTAGCTATGTTTGGTGATGTTTGTGAAGTCTATAATGGCCTGCCTCTCCAGGAGGAGACAGCGTGGGAGCAGTTAGAAGAAGGTATTCATTTGATTATTGATCAATGGAGCAGAGAAAACAATTTATGAAACAGCAATTATTCAGGAAAACAGGTAAAATCCATCTATTTATTATAATACTTATGGGAACAATCCATTCAACTCATTTACAGTCACAACACCCGGATCTCTTATATATGATCGAATATGCCATTCAGGCCCCTTCCGGCCACAATACCCAGCCCTGGTTTTTTAAGACAGGAGAAAACCGGATCGAGATCCATCCGGATTTTGAAAAAGCGCTTCCGGTAGTGGATGCAGATCACCGGGAATTATTCATCAGCCTGGGCTGTGCGCTGGAAAACCTTTGTATCGCTGCCTCGGAAAAGGGATACGGACAAGAGATCAGCATTTCTGAGAGTGGGATCATTTCGGTTCATCTTTTACCGGGAGGATCCGGTTCCGGTGATAAAGAACTATTGCCGCAAATACCGTTGAGACAAACTAACCGGAGTATCTATAACGGCAAAAAAGTCCCGGGGGAAACAATTTCCGCCTGGGAAAAGATAGCAGATAAAGAATCGGTCTCCATCTATTTTTATGAAAACGGGACTACTGAATTTGATCAGATCAAAAGTTATGTGGAAGAGGGGAACCGTATACAGATGAGGGATCAGGCATTCAAACGGGAGTTAAAGGATTGGATGCGTTTTAACAAAAAAACATAGTGAGAAGAAAAAAGACGGACTCAGTTATCTGGTGTTTGGCGCTCCCAATCTTCCTTTTTTATCTCCAAACCGGTTATCAGCGTAGCCATCAATGAACGGTCGCAGGTGAAAGGAGATCTTAAGAAAATAGATTCTTCTTCTCATCTGGTTTTATTTACTACCCGTCAACATACGTTTTCTAACTGGATCGAACTGGGTAGAACACTGCAACATTTTCTGCTTATAACTACCGGAGAGGGAGTCGTTCATTCTTATTTCAACCAGCCCAATGAAATCCGTGAGTTATCCGTACGAATGGCCGGAACCCTACAATTAGGGGAAGAATATCCATCCATCTTACTCCGCATAGGATATGGAGAAGCCATGCCCTATTCGAAAAGAAGAGGTATAGAAGAAGTGCTTTCCCTCTGAACCTTTTATGGAGGTGTCCCAAAAGTAAAACAAGAAAATTAAAAAGTTTCGATTTATAAGTAATTACCCCGACAGGGATAAAATGTGAATCGCACATCAACCTTAGCCAATAACCCCGGGCATCGTCCAGTCATGTTCGGAAGATTTTGGCGAAGGGTGATTTTCTGCCTGTTTCAGATATAAAAATTCTTCCGGACATGACTGGGTTCTTTTCAGGGAACTCCGGGGCTGTTTCTTTATAAATCTCAAATAAAGAGAGCTATTCAATGTTCTTCCGCATTTTTGTCAGATAAGATTTCATAGCGTTCGTATCTTTTCTGGCTATAATCTCCTGCAAAACCGAAAGTTCTTTCTGGATCTGTTCGATCTGTCCGGGAGTCCGGGGGTTAAACAGGATCTCAGTCAACAGGTAATCATCTTCTGCCAGCAGACCACGGGCAATCTTCATATGTCTTTTGAACGTGGTACCCGGCGCATCCTGATGCTTCATGATAGAAGCAAAGACAATAGTAGAAGCAAATGGGATCCCTAACGAATAGGCCACCACCTGGTCATGCTCATCGAAAGTATATTCAAAAATATTCAGTTTCAAACGGTCATACAGATCCTTAAAGAATATTTTTCCCAAATGGTCACCTTCCGAAATAATAATGGTGTTTTCCTTTTGCAGGTTGCCCAGATTCGCAAAAGTCGGACCAAACATCGGGTGGGTAGAGACATACGGGAATCCGCAGGTTTTATAGAACTCCTGTAAGTTAGTCTTTACGGAAGCAATATCCGAAATGATACAGTAAGGTTGCAGATAAGGCAACACCGCTTTAAACGCATCGATGGTGTAGTTCAGGGTTACACAGTTAATCACCAGTTCCGGGGCGAAATCCGTAATCTCTTCCGGAGACTGGAACCGCAGCGCATTATAGATGAAACGTAACCGTTTCGGATCGCTTTCCAACACAGCCACTTCATGATCAAAACTCAACAGGTCGGTGAAGAAAGACCCCATCTTTCCGGCACCTAAAATAAGTATTTTCATAAGGAGATTTTTTAGAGTAGTTGGTAGTTAGTAGAAAATAAATTCAAAAATCTACTAACCACTAACTACACCTATTCTTTTATTCATTCATGATAATCATCTGCTGACGAACGGATTCTTCGTGGATTTCCTGAAGGATCTCTTTTACAAATTCCGGGCTCAGCTCCATTTGTTCACCCATTTTGGAACGTTTTTCCAGGATCTCACTGTAACGGGGAGATTGAAGGATGGGCATGTTATGCTCTTTCTTATAGATACCGATCTCTTTAGAGATACGCATCCGTTTAGCTAACAACTCCAGTACCTGTTCATCCACCTGGTCAATCTGGCGGCGAAGCTCTGAAAGATTCTCTGTGGTCTGAACGGCATCCCGGATCACCAACAGGTTCATTACATAATCCAGTACATCCGGTGTGATCTGCTGGCTGGCATCACTCCAGGCACAGTCCGGATCACAATGAGATTCCACGATCAATCCGTCAAAACTCAGGTCCATCGCCTGTTGGGAAAGAGAAGCGATCAGTTCACGTCTTCCACCGATGTGGCTGGGATCACAGAAGATCGGCAGTTCCGGCAGACGGCGACGCAATTCGATCGGAATATGCCATAAAGGTAAGTTCCGGTAGATCTTTTTATCGTATGAGCTGAAACCCCGATGGATCGCTCCCAGACGACGGATACCGGCATTATACAGACGTTCAAATGCTCCAATCCACAATTCCAGATCCGGATTTACCGGATTTTTCACCAACACCGGAATATCCACCCCTTTCAAGGCATCTGCAATTTCCTGTACGGCAAAAGGGTTTACTGTGGTACGGGCACCCACCCACAGAATGTCCACTCCTGCTTTCAGGGCTTCAAATACGTGATCTTTGGTCGCTACTTCGGTGGAAACATACATACCTGTTTCCTCTTTCACTTTTTTCAACCAGGCCAGTCCTTCCGCCCCGATCCCTTCGAAACCTCCCGGTTTGGTTCTGGGTTTCCAGATACCTGCACGGAATATTTTAACACCTTTGGCAGCTAAGCCACGGGCTGTTTCCAATACCTGTTCTTCTGTTTCAGCACTGCAAGGTCCTGCAATCACAATAGGACGCTGGGAGTCCACTCCCGGTAAAATGATCGATTCTAATTCCATTTTCATACAATTGTATTTGTTATTTAATTATTTCTTTGATTCTGTCTAAGGCTTCCCGCAACGCTTCGTTTTTACAGCAAAGGGATATACGGATATACCGTTCTCCACGACTGCCAAAGATAAATCCCGGTGCGAGGAACACGTTGGCTTCATACAGTACTTTGTCTGCCAGCGCTTCACTCCCTGCCACTTCCGCGGGGATCTTTCCCCAAAGAAACATGCCTACCTGGTTCGTATCGTACGTGCATCCCAGTGTATCCATGATCTGTCCGGCCAGATCCCGGCGGCTGCGGTAAACTTCATTCATTTGGTCATACCAGCTTTTAGAGGCCCGCAACGCTTCAATGGCGGCATATTGCATCGGTTTGAACTGACCGGAGTCTATGTTACTTTTCACTTTGAGTATCCACTGAACAAACTGCGGATTAGAAGCCAACATCGCCATACGCCAACCCGGCATATTATGAGACTTACTCATGGAGTTCAGTTCAATACAGATCTCTTTCGCTCCCGGTAGGCTCAGTATACTCAACGGATGTTCATTGAGAATAAAGCTATAGGGATTATCATTGCAAATAACAATGTTATGTTTATGGCCAAAAGCCACTAATTTTTCATACAATCCGACCGTTGCATTCGCTCCGGTTGGCATGTTGGGATAGTTCACCCACATCAGTTTCACCCCTGAAAGATCCATTTGCTCCAACTCCTCAAAATCAGGTTGCCAGTTCAGTTCCTCTTTCAATTCGTAGGGAATCAGTCTGGCTTCTGCCAGGTTACTGACTGAGCTATAGGTCGGATAGCCCGGGTTAGGGATCAACACGCCATCTCCCGGGTTCAGGAATGTCAGTGAAATATGAAGGATACCTTCTTTGGAACCAATCAGCGGCTGGATCTCAGTCTGTGGATTGAGCTCTACACCATACCAGGTGCTATACCAGTCAGCAAATGCTTTCCGAAGTTCCGGTATGCCGACATACGGTTGGTAACCATGTTCATCCGGATTTTTAATATGTTCACAGAATGTCTCAATCGCCTCTTCCGAAGGAGGAAGGTCCGGACTTCCGACTCCCAGACTGATCACCTTTTTACCGGCAGCATTCATTTCCGCTACTTCTTTCAATTTACGGGAGAAGTAGTATTCGCTCACACTGTTTACGCGTGTGGCAGGTATGATATTACACACTTTGTTTTCCTTCTGCATATTCGCCTAATATTTTTAAATCTTTTGTCAATGGCATCACGGCATCCACCGCCTGTTTGTAGCGTGTATAATCGGAGAAAACCAGATCTACATAGAACAGATACTGCCATTCACGGCCTATGATCGGTAATGATTGTATTTTAGAAAGATTCATGTCGTAGAAAGAGAAAACGGAGAGGATTTGGGAGAGGCTGCCGACGGAGTGAGGAGTTGCGAAAACGAGAGAAGCTTTGTTTTTGGGTTCTCCCCGCATAATTTCATCTGCCGTCCACCGGTCTGCGATTGCCAGAAAACGGGTAAAATTATGTTTATTGGTCTCAATGCCCTCCGCTAACACTTCCAGCCCGTAGATCTCCGCCGCATGTTTCGCACAAATGGCGGCGTGTCCTTCGGGATGGTTTTCCGCGATCCATTTGGCACTCAACGCCGTGTCTTCTTTTTCAACGATCTTCACATGCGGTAACGTATCCAGAAAGTCATTACACTGCATCAGTGCGATCGGATGGGAATTTACCTCCGTAATATCGTGGATCGTTGTTCCCGGAAGCGCTGCCAGTGAGTGGGATATGCGTAGCTTATATTCTCCGATGATGCTGAACCCACTTTCACGGATCAGTTCATGGTTTTGTAACAGGCTTCCGGCAATCGTATTTTCAATCGCCATCATTCCCAATACAGAAGGGTCTTTCCGGATCGCAGCAATCACATCTTTAAAGGTAATGCAATCTATTATTTCGATGTCCTCATCTTCATAATAATTGCGGGCGGCGACTTCATGATAAGCGCCGGCTATACCCTGGATTGCGACTTTCTTTTTCATCTTTCTTTTCAGATTAATTTATTAACAAAAAAAGTCCTACCGTTTCTGGCAGGACTTTTATATTTTATTATTGATATTCTTCCGTTTCATCTATCAACTTTTACATACAAATTCCTGCCTCTACTCTGCTAAAGTAAAAGTAATAAAAGAAGTATGTAAAGCTAAATCGATTCATTTTTTGATTTCTTAATTGAAAACTGAGGCAAAA
Source organism: Tannerellaceae bacterium (assembly GCA_021201865.1). Lineage (GTDB taxonomy): Bacteria > Bacteroidota > Bacteroidia > Bacteroidales > Tannerellaceae > UBA4116. Next base: position 27,994 of record JAJQEE010000052.1, read on the forward strand.
GTAACGCTTTTCTACAAACTACAAAGAAAAAATGACACTTTTTTTAATAGTCTGCGATCTTTTTCAGACCACCTTCTCATAAGGTTGCAGGGAATGCATCTCTTTAGGCACTGATTTTCTGACACTTTGGATCAATATTTCCGAGATTGTATGCCGCACAAAATCTTTGCGGGTAACCAACACAATCTCACGGGCAGGCTTCGGAATCGCAAAAGGACGAACCAACATGCGTTGCTCCTGTCCCAACTGGTCTACGGCCAGCTCCGGAATAAATGTGATCCCGTTGCCACTTTCCACCATACGCATAAAGGTTTCCATACTACCCAACCGGTAGGCACTTTGACGGACCTTCACCTTCTCCATCTGGCAAAAGCGCATCAACTGGTCCCGGAAACAATGTCCTTCATCCAGCAACCATAATCGTTCTCCGTTAATATCAGAGGTACGGATCAGTTCATTTTTAAAAATAGATTCTTTAGGAGAAACATATCCAAAGAACTGCTCATAATATAAGGTATCGCCCTGTAGCTGGCTTTCCACCGGATGGGAAGCAATGATCGCCGCATCGATCTCCCCTTTCAACAGCGCCTGAATAGTAGGATTTGTCTGCATTTCCAATACATGAATATCCAGATCCGGATACTCCTCCGTCAGTTGCTGAAAAAGCGGGGCAACAGGTAAGGCGCAATCGTGGGCAGTACAGCTAATTTAAACACTCCCTTCAGAGACTTCTCCTCTTCATTGACAATATCCGGGATCAAAGCGGCTTCATACAAAACCTTCCTGGCCTGTTCAATCACCCGTTTCCCGGCATTTGTCGGCCGGACCGGCTGCACCGTACGGTCAAATAATTTGGTTCCCAGTTCATCTTCCAGTTTCTGGATCATCATACTAAGCGTAGGCTGTGTCACCCGGCAATGTTCCGCTGCTTTGGCAAAATGACGATGTTTATCAACGGCAAGGATATATTCTAATTGCTGTATATTCATATTAGGTAAAGTAAAGATATAAGTGCAAATATAGAAAAAAGCAGCGTTTGCATAGTATGTTTTTTTAAAATAAACATACTATACAATGCTCATTAATCCACTTTTGGATCTCTTTACAGGCTTCCAAAGAGAACAGATTCCCATAGTGAACTCATAGAGATCTCTATCGACAAAGAGAAGATATAATTAAAGAGATATACTGTCTGGAATTCATCTTATTTTATTATTATAAGAACCGGATTGTCATCCGGACTCACTTTTAAAGTAATCTGTTTAAGAGCTTTAAACTGATCTCCGTATTGTTTAGTGTATTTTTCTATATCCAATGCTTCTACTTTTTCAATGAAATCTTCTGCGGGAATCCACATTCCCTTACTTCCATCTTTTTCTATAAATTGCGGAAAAAAAGGAATACCCCCATCTATATCATTTACAAATCCTTCTTTTCCTAAATTCTTTACTTCCCCTGTCTTTTTATTAAAAAGGACATACTGGAATTCCTCACTTACTCCCCACCGGAGAGTGATATATAAAAACCGTTCATCTTCACAAATAGTATCTATCAGTAACCGGGAAACAAGTGCTTCCATTTGCTGAGGATTAAAACCTGCAGTATTTAATTCTCTTTTCATGGAGCCTAACGGACAAATGGCATACGGAACCGGCTTTCCTTCCATAGAAAGAGTAAAAAGAGTATCATTTCCATAATCCATAAAACGGATAACATCTTTATATCTATAAAATGGGATATTATTAAATATCATACCATTAAATGTAGATAGAACGGGAGAAGAGTTCGGTATTTTCTCAAGGACATTTCCATCTCTATCTAATTTTACAAATGAATGAATGGTTGTCGTGTCATCTATTAGTTTATAATGAGCCCCTAAGTACGCCCACAAATAATCATCTGGCAGAGCTAAACCGGAAAATACATATAAATCAGGATCTATCATTTTAACAGAATGAATGAAATCTGTTTTTTCATTATATACATTCATTTTTCCAGCAGTAAAAACATAGAGTAATGTAAAATCATCATTACTTACAAGTGCCTGAATATACTGATGGTCGGTAGGTCCCATTCCTCTTTTCCCAATCTTTTGCAGAAATCTCCCCTGCTTATCGAATTGATACAAATTACTGAAATCACTAACGAGAATCGTATGATTAAAAAATAGTTGTTCATGAATTCTTTTCACTAAAGATGATGCTGAGGTTTCCAGAGGAATATAAGAAATTTCCTCAGCTATTACTGATAATTTTTCCGAAGCGACCTGTTTTATACTTTTACCTAAATCAATATGATACGGAAGTCCAGGCAGCTCTTCTGCAACTATTTCTCTCCCGGATTCCGGTGGCTTCTGGTTGACAGTACTTCCGGAACAACTGATACAAACGATCCAAAGAATAAAAAAAGAAAAAAATCGAATCTGTTGCATTCGGTTTTGTATTCTTTCCGTAAATTCGGCATATCCACTTGCCAAAGAATATTCAGGAGTATTTCCTTTTCCGTTAGCACCTAAATCCAGGCTATTCAGCCCATCCTTGGCAATACTTATTCTACAGGAATAAAAATTATTATTTTCAAATGGATGTTCCTTGGGTAAAATTCCTAATTCACATAAAAGGGAACGAATTTTATGAATGCTATGTGAAGGAACTTGATCTTTATATTTTTTCATGGTAGATCAGATAAAAGGATTAAGAAAATATTTTCATCATACTACTAAAG
>JAJQEE010000054.1 GCA_021201865.1 Tannerellaceae bacterium
GGTTTGCTATGAACAAAGCCACTGTAAAACCGATCCCACCCAACATGGCCACACCAAACAGGTTCTTCTTATTCATACCTGGAGGCATCACCACGATCCGCAGACGGATAAACGCATACGAGAACAGGAAGATACCCACTGATTTCCCAATAAATAATCCGGCAAAATAGCCAATGGAATACCCGCTAATGTGTTTAACTCAATATCCCCAAACGCCACACCGGCATTCACAAAAGCAAATAAAGGCAGGATCAGGAAATAGACTACAGGATGCAGTTTATCAGCGATCATTTGTAAAGAGCTGATCGTCCGGTCTGCTAACCGGTGTACATTGTTCAGGATCTGGATCTGCGAAGAGGTCAACACAGAAGCCTTATCCGTATGCTTTACCTCCGTATAATCCAACATCTGAAGATACTCGATCATCTCTTCCGAAAATTCATCCAGCTTGATCACCGGACGAGCCGGAATCGTAAAGGCAACCAACACGCCCGCAATCGTAGGATGTATACCAGACTCCACAAACAGGATCCAGACAAGAAATCCACCTACATAATAAAAGAAAGTCTTGTTTACACGCATCTTTCCGGCATAATACAGCGCCCCCAAAATAAAAACAGAGATCAGGAGCAATTCAAAAGAGATATCCGAACTATAGAAAAGCGCAATAATAATAATTCCGCCAATATCATCCACTACAGCTAACGCAGTCAGGAAAATACGAAGTGAGAGGGGGACCCGCTTCTCTAATACACCGATGACAGCCAATGCAAACGCGATATCCGTCGCCATCGGTATGACAGCTCCTCTCAATTCCGGCTGGCCGTTACAAATCAGGACATACACCAAAACAGGAACAACCATCCCGCCACAGGCAGCAATAACAGGTAACAGCGCCTTCCGGACAGAGGAAAGTTCACCTACCAACACCTCCTGTTTGATCTCCAGCCCGATCACAAAAAAGAAAATCGCCATCAGAGCGTCATTCACAAACTCCAATAGTGTCATCGGGATCCCATGGTGAGCAAAAAACAGATATCTCCCATCTTCAGATCAACCGGATAGGACAATATATCATTATACATGGATGCCCAGGGAGAATTAGCTAAAACCATTGCTACGATCGTAGCAAGAAATAATAACAAACTGGCATTTGGCTTCTGGGTAGCCAAACGGCGGACTGGTTTAAGGATAACAGTAAAAGAGTTGGTCATAGGGTGAATCTGTTTTCAGGGATAAAATAAATACCTTTTTATCCCCGGACGTTTTACCTTACAATTTTTTTAACTTGCTTTAGAGTGCAAAAATAAGTAAAAATGTCATATATCAAAGCCAAATGAGCCCTTTCTTCTTTCTCATCCTTTATCTTCTTCCAGATAAGCAGTTTCCACTTTCCGAAGACGCTCTTTCAGGCGTTCTGCCGCCCCTTTCCGGATCCGGAGCGTCATCCTGCAATCCATTTCAAATGTCTGGGAAATAATGGCTGGCCCCTCTTCTTTCACGATCCGCATGATACTATTCAGATAGGGATATTCAAACAGGACGGTAATCTCCTCATCCACCGTCCGTTCTTCGATGGTAGCCGCCGCGATCGCTTCCGCCGCTGCCGTACGGTAAGCCACGATCAATCCGCTGGTTCCTAATTCTATCCCACCAAAGTACCGGATCACCACAATCAGGATATCAGTCAACTCATGGGAATTGATCTGTCCCAGAATGGGTTTACCGGCCGTAGAGGAAGGTTCCCCATCATCATTGGCCCGGAACGTTTTCCGGTCGCTACCCAACATATAAGCCCAGCAAACGTGGCGGGAGTCATAATACTGCTTCCGGTATTTTTCAATATGTTCCTTCACCTCTTCCACCGTACGAACCGGAATTGCATAGGAGATAAAACGGCTTCGTTTCTCCGTATAATATCCCTCCGAAAGCTGTTGTATGGTTCTATAACTATCCTCTGCCATGGTCAATCCGGAATATGCGTTTCCTGTTCCTCCCGGTAAGCCCGGAAATCCTTCATGATCTCCTCGATCTCTTCCACAAAATAGGGATCTTTCACATGATCCTTAATCGCATTAAAATAAGCTTCAATGGCAGGTAGGGCAAATATATCCTGACCCCGCAGCACAAAGTAAGGCTCCTCCTTCTCTATGCATTGTTTGATCATTACAATCGGATTTTTCATATATCTTTCGGATTTCTCATATATCTTAAAGCAGTTTATAATTCGTATTTTAAAAGTCCTGAAAGGACGGCATATATTAGCCTGGGACGCAAGTCCCAGGTAGTAAATCTACCACCTCAGGGTGCGCTGTAGGTACACCCCGTTTTATCAATAGAGAGCCTGCTCCTATTGTGTCGTCCTGGGACTTGCGTCCCAGGCTAATATATGCCGTCCTTTCAGGACTCAACTACTTCTTCTTCATTTCCTCTTTCAAAAACGGAGCGGTATAGCTCCTGGATTTTTTCCGGATCATTTCTTCCAGGGTGCCGGTGAACAGGACCTGTCCGCCACGGCGTCCGCCTTCCGGACCCATATCGATCAGATAATCGGCAGATTTGATAATATCCATATTATGCTCGATCACGATGATCGTATTTCCTTTATCCACTAATTTATTCAGTACGCCTAACAACACCCGTATATCTTCAAAGTGAAGTCCGGTGGTCGGTTCATCCAGGACATACAACGTCTTGCCGGTATCCCGTTTAGACAATTCAGTCGCCAGTTTAACCCGCTGGCTCTCCCCTCCGGATAAGGTAGTAGACGGCTGTCCTAATTTGATATATCCTAACCCTACATCCTGCAAAACTTTGATCTTATGCAGGATCGAAGGTATATTCTCAAAGAACTCAACAGCCATATTAATCGTCATATCCAAGATATCCGCAATGGATTTTCCCCGGTAACGAACCTCCAATGTCTCCCGGTTATATCGCTTCCCGTGACACTCCTCACAGGGAACCAACACGTCCGGAAGGAAATTCATCTCGATTGTTTTATATCCGTTCCCTTTACAAGTTTCACATCGTCCTCCGGCCACATTAAACGAGAAACGTCCCGGTTTATATCCTCTGACCTTGGATTCCGGCAGATTGACAAACAGATTCCTGATATCGGAAAAGACCCCGGTATAGGTCGCCGGATTACTCCGGGGAGAACGTCCGATCGGGGACTGGTCCACATTCACGATCTTGTCCACATGATCAATCCCTTCAATGGATTTATAAGGCAACGGATCCTCCAGCGAACGGTAAAAATGCTGGCTTAGGATCGGTTGCAGTGTCCGGTTGACCAAGGTAGATTTACCACTACCCGACACCCCCGTCACACAAATGAGCGTACCCAAAGGAAAAGTGACCGTGACGTTCCGGAGATTATTCCCGGAAGCCCCTTTGATCGTGATTACATTCCCATTCCCTTTCCGGCGTTCGGCAGGCACCGGGATTTCTGTCCGTCCGTTCAGGTATTCCGAGGTCATCGTGTCTGCTTTCAACATCTCCTCCGGTGTGCCGGCAAAGACCACTTCCCCACCAAGACGGCCGGCTTTCGGTCCCATATCCACCACATAGTCCGCACTGAGCATCATATCCTTATCATGCTCCACCACGACCACCGAGTTACCGGTATCCCGTAACTGTTTCAGGGAATTGATCAAACGGACATTATCCCGCTGATGCAACCCGATACTGGGCTCATCCAAAATATACAACACATTCACCAACTGGCTCCCGATCTGGGTAGCCAGACGAATGCGCTGGCTTTCTCCTCCCGACAAAGTCGCGGAAGCACGTCCCATTGAAAGATAATCCAACCCCACGTCCAACAGGAATCTTAACCGGGAACGGATCTCTTTCAGGATCTCCACCGCAATCTGCTTCTGTTTGGAATCCAGTTTCGTTTCAATTCCTTCCAGCCATTCATACAACTCAGAGATATCCATCATCGATATGTCCGCGATATTCTTTCCGGCTATCTTATAATGCAAAGCCTCTTTGTTCAACCGTTGTCCATAACACTCCGGACAGGTAGACATCTTAATGAATTGCCCGGCCCATTTCTGGGCGGAAGCAGAAGCTTCTCCCTCCTGCTGCATCAGGATATATTTGGCCACCCCTTCATAAGAAAGGAAGTAATTCGAATTTCCCAGCGACTCATTTTTGATCTGCAAACGTTCATCCGTTCCATTCATGATCTCCTCGATCGCCTCCTGTGGAATATCTTTAATAGGTGTTTTAATAGTCACACCATATTTTTCACAAATCGCTTCGATCTGCCAGAAAATAAGGGAATTCTTATATTTCCCCAATGCGACGATCCCTCCATTATAGATGCTTTGGGAGGGGTTGGGTACGATCTTTTCCATATCCAGCAGATTCACCTGGCCGATCCCTTTACATTTGGGACAAGCTCCCTGCGGAGAGTTAAAAGAGAAATTGTGAGGGGCCGGCTC
>JAJQEE010000189.1 GCA_021201865.1 Tannerellaceae bacterium
GGCCAGGGCAGATCGCGCACTGCCTACACTTTTTTATCATAGAAAGAGATAGCTCCTGCCGGGAAAAAGCCCATCGGATGCCCCTCTTTGATGCGTTCCAGGGATAAACGGACCCCATTCACATTCCGGAGGTCAGCTCCTTTTTTATTGCTATCGGGTTTTACAGGGATAAAATTGTCGTCCATCGCTCCGATATGGGTTAAAATACCGTTGACCATCACACAGAAGTCCGGACGCCGGGAAGCCATGATATCAATCAGGATAATACCGTCAATAGATCCCACCGGATGGTTGGAAACGGTCACAAAAGCTCCTTCGGGAAGATGATCGAGGATTTCGGCGTTATGGATTTTATACTGAATATCCATCAGCGGATCACTCAGCATAGCACTGGTAAAAGCAGCTCCTCTCAAATGGCAGTGATTGACATGGATCTGGTTGACCTTATCTACAGAGAACCATTTTATAAACAATTTCCCCAGAAACGTCCCGATCCTGCTTTGGAAGAAAGGCACCATTTGTTGCAGGTCATAAATATCAACTACACTCTTTTTCATGTTTTTTATAGAAATGATTCACACATTTTCTCGTGCTTTCTCATCACAAATGCCAGCACCGCATTCAGCACGACAATTTCATATAAAAAATAAACCCATACCTGTCCCGTCAGTACGATGATAAACATCACGATCGTCCGTCCGTTGAAAGTCAAAAGATCTATATAACGCATCAGGTAACGGCTTTGTTTACGGAACTCCACACGAATCTCTTCCGGAATGTCCTCTCCATATTTTACCTGCAAATCTGCTAACAGCTTCTGTAACTTAGGAGTTGACCGGACCTGGAACTGTGTGTAAGCCTGATACAGGTTATAAAAGAACCGGTTGACACCGGATTGGATCTCTTTTTGTTGCGCTTTGATCTGTTCGGGACTCTGGAACTCGGCCCCTTTTTCCTTACTGATAAAATAGAGATGAAGGGTTTTGTAATAGTCTGTTATATTTGCCTGCACCAAGTGAGACAGTCCTGAGGTAACAGCCAGGACAAAAAACCATCCGGTATGACCGTATAGATGTCCCAGCCTGAGAGCAAAGCTTACATATATACAGGTAAACCACACATCTCCGGCAAAACCGTCTAAGATCCGTCCGATCTCGGACTTAATGCCTGTCATACGGGCTAACTGCCCATCGACGCAATCGAGGATATTGGCACAAACAAGTAAAAGGATTCCACAGAGTGTATACCAGATGTTATCCGGATAAAACATAAATCCGGTGGCTCCTCCGACAAATATGGAAAAGATCGTGACCATATTGGGAGTAATACCGGTGTTTTTCAATAAACGGGCAATCTTAAAACCAATCGGACGATAGAAGATCCTATCGATCTTATTTTCAGTTTCAATAGATTTCAACGATGCTTCATATTCCTTATTTAATTCGCCCATTTAGATATCACTTATATGAATAACCGCCGTCTACGGCAATTACTTCACCATTAAAATAACTATTTTCGATTAACATTCTGTAGACCTCTGCCAGTTCTGCCGGATCACAGAATCGTCCTAACGCGATTTTACTTTCTATACTCTGCCGGATCTCTACCGGCTTATTTTTCTGCCATTCCGTATCTACAAACCCGGGAGCTACCGCATTGACACGGATCTGATAAGGAACCAGAAACTTTACTAAATTTTTCACTAATGCATGCACCGCACTCTTGGTCACGCCATAAGCCAGCGATACGGAATGCGGATAGATCCCCATGGAGGATCCTGTAAAAACAACCGATGCCCCGGCATGCATCCGTTTAACGATCCGTTGGAGCAGGAAAACAGGAAAATGCACGTTGGCAAAAAAGACTTTTTCCCATTCTTCCGGAGAGATGGTCTCAAAAGGATCCCGGCAGGTGAGTCCTGCATTCAACACAAGAGCGTCCAGACCGATCCGGGAGTCTTCCAGAAAATGATCGATGAGATCAATGGAATCCTTTTGTGAAATATCTGCTTGTATGAGTTTGACAGAGACGCCATACGTAAGGCTTAACTCCTCTGCTGTTTCCCGGGCAGTGTTCTCATCAGATGAATAGGTAAGGATCAGATGAAAACCGGCTTTCCCCAGACAGGCAGCCACAGCCTTTCCTATCCCCTTGGTTCCCCCGGTAATTAAAACATACTTTTCCATGTTCATTTAATCTTCTTTCCCTTTGACAGAAGCAGGTTTAGCTTGCCGTTGTTCTTTCAGACTCTGCTCATAGGAATCGTGAATGGTCTTTTTAAGGTTGGATGACGAAACACCGGTCCCGTAGGGAAAGTAGAACACCTGAACGTTTAAATCTTTCAGATAATCATATTTCCCAAACCAGTCATCACCCACCACAAAAGCATCGATATTGAGTTTCTTTACTATTTCCGAATGATCCAGCGTGTGCTGTGGAATAACAATATCAGGAGTTTTCAATGCCTCGATGATCTGAAGGCGCTCGTTAAAAGGGATCACAGGTTTACTTTTGTAGGATGAAACCAATTCATCTGTACTAACTCCTACGATCAGTATATCCGCCAGACTGCGGGCATAGTTTATCATCCTCAGATGATTATAATGAAACATATCAAATGTACCTGATGTGTAAACTATTGTTTTTTCTTTAAACATTTTTCCTCCTAATTTTCAAAGCGCAAACTTACGGAAACTTTTCTACATGAGACTTCCCTTCCGTAGAAAATTTAATGGTTTAAGGGTTGAATGACTTCCGGATAATACCTTTACAGACATAAAAATAGCTTGTTGGGCAGATCCGTTTCTCTATCTGTCAACAAGCTATCCGTATTTAAATCGTATCTGCTTCTTCCTGAGTAAGGTCTAACTTTTCATTATCCCCTCCTTTGTCGAAATATTGTTTCCGCAGGGGATGTGCCGTTGCCTTTTTATAGATTTTCCGGTTACGGTAAATATCCAGGGAAGAATAGATCGCCTGACGGAACGATTCTTCCGACGCCAGGTTCTGCCCGGCAATATCATAGGCCGTTCCATGTGCGGGAGAAGTTCTGACCACCGAAAGACCAGCGGTGTAGTTCACCCCGTTTTCCATAGACAAGGTCTTAAAAGGGATCAATCCCTGATCATGGTACATGGCTAATACGCCATCAAACCGCTCAAACATATCCGAACCGAAAAATCCGTCCGCAGCATAGGGTCCAAAAGACAGGACTCCCTGTTTTTCAGCTTCCTGAATAGCCGGGATAATAATGGTTTCTTCCTCATTCCCCAACAACCCGGAATCTCCGGCATGCGGATTCAGGGATAATACGGCAATACGGGGTTTGATAATATTGAAATCCTGTTTAAGAGCCTGGTTGAATACTACTAATTTATCCACGATCTTTTCCTGGCTGATCTGTGAAGGGACTTCTGGTAAAGGGATATGCCCGGTGACCAACGCTACCCGGAGACTTTCCGTCATCAGGATCATCAGGGCTTTTTCTTCCTGGTCTCCTAACGATTTACCCAGATATTCCGTATGTCCGGGAAACCGGAACGTCTCATTCTGGATGGTATGTTTGTTGATAGGGGCTGTGACCAGCACATCGATCACACCTCTTTTCAGATCCTTCACTGCCGCTTCCAACGCCTGATAGGCCGCTTCTCCGGCAGCAGGAGTAGGTTTGGCTAATTCAACCTTCACCTCTTCATCCACACAGTTAATGATGTTGACCCGGTTACCCTGCGCATCTTCCGCCTGGTTAATAATATTCATATTGACCTGTGGTAATTCCAGGGATTTACGGTGATAGGCAGCGATTTTGGATGATCCATAAATAACCGGTGTACATAATTCCGTGATCCGGGTATCCGCAAATGTTTTGAGGATAACCTCATATCCAACACCATTTATATCTCCATGGGTAATCCCTACCCTGATCTGTTGTTCTTCCATCTATTTCTTATTTTTTACTATAACTCTATTCTGACGATTACTTCACCTCCGGATTTTCTGAATCACCCGGTAAAAGTAAGGTATAGAGAGCGGCTTCAATTCTACGAATATAGTTTCCTTTGTTAGTTTCAGGGGCAAAAACAAATCCTTCCACTACAATGACCTGATTATTTTCTTCATCTAATCTGGCATGACTGACAAAAGGTCCTCCCATCATGTCACCTACCATTTTCCATAACCCGCGGATCTCCGCACAGTATTTGCCCTGTACGGTAATCGGTTTATAATCCAGGCCAAAACGGGTTTCAGTAGCCATATAGGAGTTTTCAAAGGCCCCCGGGAGATTTTCCCTTAACACGGAATCTCTTTTAGCTACCAGATAATCCAACGTGAATGTCTCCTTATCGGTGTAGGGAAATGAATAAACGATCACATCCGTACGGCCTCTGTTAGCATTATTAGACGCCCAGAAGAAATTCTCGGCATTGCGTGTATAAGTCATATCGGAAGGAACCCGTAAAGAGACCCCGAATTTACTTCTGACATTATCCAGCACTGCACTGCTATAAGTCTTCTCTAACTGGGAAATCGTACGGTTCATTTCCGCTTTCGTGATCATATGCACGATCGCCCCTTTGTTGCGTTCCATAAATTCAGCCAGATTCTGTGCATCCGGTGTATTTACATTGATCACGATCTGTCCGTTCGCCCACCGGTTGGTTTCACTATTCACCGAAGTGCGGGTAAACATAGAAGGATCGACTTTGACAATTACTATATTTCTGACATAGGTTAATAACCCGTTGAAATCATTGGGTGTTACATACGTGATCTTAATAGCCGGTTCCGACTGGGGCAGTCCCGGAATATCCGCGTATAACTCTCCTTTGATGGCCTCTCCGGCCGTACTTTCCCAGTTTGCTCTGTCCATCACAACCACTGCTTCATAGGAGATACCGGTTGCGCGGGTCATGACGGATCCTGAATTACAGGCAGTCAGTCCTACCAAAAACAGGCATATGCTTAATATTAAAGATTGTGTTTTCATATATCCATGATTATTATTTACGCAAATATAACCTTTTTACAAGAAAAAAGATAGAGTTTATATTTTATCTACTATACTTTTCATCTTTTAAAAATCCTCTTTTTCCTGCTTTTTAGCGGTGGATAACATTCCACAGGCAGCAAAAATATCTTCTCCACGGGAGGTCCGTATGGTACAAACGACTCCTTTCCTGTTCAACATCTCCCTGAAAGACTCCATCCGTGCCAGATCAGAGCTTTCCAAAGGGACACCGGGGATGGCATGAAAACGGATCAGGTTCACCCGGCAGGGGATCCCTGTTAAAAGGGTAGCCAGTTCTTTGGCATGCTCCACACTATCATTGAGATCCTTAAAAACGATATATTCAAAGGAGACTCTCCGTTGATGGCTGAAGTCATATTTCTTTATCAACTCTAAAATATCCTTAGCCGGAAACGCTTTTTCTACCGGCATCAGGGACAGTCTCTCCCGGGAATAGGGAGAATGCAGACTCACAGCCAGATGACAATCGCTTTCCCTCAGAAAACGCTCTAATCCTTTTTTGACTCCGATAGTAGAAACCGTGATCCGTTTAGGGCTCCATCCATATCCATAGGAGGAGGTCAGGATTTCTAACACCTTAAAAAGCTCGTCTGTATTATCTAACGGCTCCCCCATCCCCATAAACACCAGATTGGTAAGCTGGTCTGCTTCCGGGACAGACTGGATCTGGTTCATTATCTCATTTGCAGTCAGGTTCGCTGTAAAACCCTGTTTTCCGGTCATACAGAACAAACAGTTCATCTTACATCCGACCTGCGATGAAACACATAAAGTGGCCCGGTCTTCCGTAGGGATATAGACAGATTCGACAAAAGAATCCTGGTGGGTGGAAAACAGATATTTGATCGTGCCGTCTACAGATTTCATCTGATCAACCGGTCCTTTCGCTCCTATTTCATAATTTTCCTCCAGCAACTCCCTTTTCGACGCTGCGATATTAGTCATAGCAGCAATAGAAGTTACTTTTTTCTTATAAATCCAGTCCGCTAATTGTTTCGCCGCATATCCGGGAAGTGAAACGGAAGAGGCCACCTCTTTCAGTTCATCCAGCGTCATCCCTAACAACTGTTTTTTTATTTTCATCTTACTTTTCTTTCTGTTGGAGAGATGCAAAGATACAAAAAAGAAGCTGTCCCTGACAGAGACAGCTTCTTCTTATCCGGTTTCCCGGTTTATATCCTGTAACCTGGCCGGTTCTTAATAGAAACGGATGCGGTTATCTGTAATATCTGCATTGTTTGTCAATGCCTGGATCGCCTGGAATCCGAAACGGTAGCTATTCGCTGCATCCGTTGAACGGATCTGTTCCGCTTCGTCATATTCTTTCGCATCCTGACGTCTGTCTGTCACCTGGAACACATACACTCCATTGTTTCCTGCAACCGGTGTGCTTACCTGATTTACAGGGGTCAGTGAGATCATCGCATTCAGTTTCGGTTCCACACCGATGTTAGTGATACGGCGTGTTCCAAAGCTCACGAATTTCACAGAATCCACATTCGCTCCCATCGCCTGTGCATAAGCGTCTACCGAATTCAGGTTTTTACCTGCTAATTCCTGGACGATCATTTCACCTTTTTTCTGAGTAACTAACTCTGATCTCAGGGAATTCTCTACAGAAGCCATCGAACGATAGCCTTCCGGAATAGTTCCCTGTACGGCAGCTACTACAAATTTATCATCACATTCGAAGATCTCCGACACTTTGCCTTTTTTATTTTCAAAGGCCCAGCGGATCACCGGACGTGAACTCCGGATCGTACCGATCATCTGATCTGTAGCATTCACCGTATAATCTGAAACCACATTATAACCAGCTTCTCTGGCTGTCTCTTCAAGAGTGGCCAGATTCGCATGTTTAGAAATGTACTGATTCAGGTCGTTATACAAATTGCTGTATGTTTTTGAGCTTGGAGATACAACCATCTCAATATCAGCCACCTTGTATTTAGTAATATTTTTTGTTCTTTCTGTTACTTTGATCAGGTGCGTGCCATACAACGATTTCACTTCCACGATCTCATTCAGGTTAGAAGAGAACATAGCCTCTTTAAATTCTTCACCCAGACCTCTCAGCGCACCGATCTCAGTAAACCAACCCAGTTCACCACCGTTTTCAGCAGAAGACTGGTCCACAGAATATTCTCTTGCCAGTTCAGCAAAATCACCTCCTGATTTCAGGACGTTTTTCAAACTGTCCGCTAAAAGCTGGTCAGTAGCATTGCCTGTGTTCACCAACATAATATGGCTTACCTTTACAGAGTCCGGAGCCTGCACTTTATCCACTAATTTGAACATCTTATAAATGTTGCTGTCAAACACGGATCCATACACATCCCCTACTTCCGCGGTAGTGGCGAATTGCTTCATTTCCGGCTCGAAAGCCTCTTCTGCAAGGAACACATCCATATAAGGAACTTCTGAGTTCTCATTTACTAAATCCGCAACCTGGGAAGAAGAAGCAAACTCCTCTTTCAAAGATTCGATATCAGCGCTTACTTTCGCATAATCTTCCGGACTGGGAACAATGTCTACAGCGATGTATTTGATTACTTTCGCCTCTTTCTGTTTGTACAGTTCTTTCCGTTGATTATAAAGTTTCTCTATATCACTTTTACTTACCTGGACAGTAGAATCCGGGATCGTATTGTAAGACTGCATCGCATATATAATATCCGAACTTTCTGCTGTTTCATCAAACGCGGCTTTCGCATCCAGTACATTGGTTGCCACTGCTTTGCTTAACAACGTAGTATATTTCTGTTCCATACGCTGACGCTTGATATTCTTCTCCCAGAACAACCAGAAGTTTCTGGCCTGAAGAAGTTGCATCTGCTGATCCATAGAATACATGGCCATATTCTCATCGTTGATTGTTTTCAGGAACTGCAACAGGGCATTTTTATCAAACATTCCTGTTTCCGGATTCATGAACATCTGCATCTGCTGGATCATCGGAGAAATGTTCTCACCCTGCACCATGTCAAACAATTCCTCAGGGCTTACCGTCATGCCTAACTTAGCCATTTCTTCACCCAGAACGATATCTTGTACCATTCCATCAAAAACACTCTGACGGATCTGTGGCATATATTCTTCAGAGATATTATTTGTTCCCATCTGAATCTTATACACATCCACCATTTCGTCAATACGTTCCTGATAATCCTGAATCCGTATAACTTCTCCGTTTACCTCCGCTACCTTTTCATGTGTTTGTCTGAAATAAGTAGAACCTGAGTTCAGGAAGTCTCCAATGATAAAAGCGAACAAAGCAACACCAACAACGATTACT
This sequence comes from Tannerellaceae bacterium, assembly GCA_021201865.1. Lineage (GTDB taxonomy): Bacteria > Bacteroidota > Bacteroidia > Bacteroidales > Tannerellaceae > UBA4116. The sequence goes on from JAJQEE010000189.1 coordinate 8,325, forward strand.
AATAATCCTGCTTTGTTCCTGATTTTTTCAAGCGTAGCCATTAATCTTTATTTATTTTTTAGAGTTTATATTTACAGTTTTAAGCGCACGAAGATACAAAAAAAAGGGTTTATCACATCTTTTATATGGTTTTTTATGATTCGGCGATTTTCAGCTTCACTAATTCGATCTTCGTAGCAGTTACTTTTAATATTTTGAAAGTATACTTATCTATTGTAATTGTTTCATTTAGTTTAGGGAACTTCTGAAAAGAGTGAAGGATACAACCTGCCACCGTCACATAATCATCAGACTCGGGCAGATCCAGATCAAACATTTCATTGACCGTATCAATCTCCATACGACCGGACAATACATACTCATACTCGCCTGTTTTCTTGGCAACGTGGGACCTGGTATCATGTTCGTCCTCTATTTCCCCGAATATCTCTTCCACCAGATCTTCGAGTGTCACGATCCCGGCCGTACCGCCAAATTCATCCACCACAACGGCTAAACTTTTCTTCTCTCCCATCAGCATCTTCATCAATTTGTTAGCAGCCATTGTTTCCGGAACAATAGAGATCGTATTGATATGTTGGGTCCAGTCTTCCGGATCCTTAAATAGTTCGGAGGAGTGAATATAACCTATAATATCATCTATATTCTCATTGTATACCAGAATTTTAGAAAGACCGGTCTCTATAAACTTGGCTTTTAACTCCTCTACCGGGGAATCTTTATCACAGGCAACGATCTCTGTTCTGGGAACAATACAATCCCGCAGGCGGACACTGGAGAAATCCAGCGCGTTCTGGAAGATCTTCACCTCCGTATCCATATCCGAATTTTGCTTCCCATCTTCCATGCTTTGCTGTAGATAATGATCCAGATCTGCCCGGCCTAATCCTTTGTCTGAGGAATCCCCTAAGTTTTTGGCACCAAACACTTTCAATATCCCAAAAGAAACCATAGAGGCGAACCGGGAAACAGGATAAAGGATCACATAGAATATATATAAAGGTAAAGCAAATAAGCTCAGGGAAAAATTCGGATTGATCTTAAAAATCGTTTTCGGAATAAATTCGCCGGTAAACAGGATCAGGAGCGTAGAAATAATGGACTGAATAAACACGATCAGTGCTCCGTTATCTACAACTTTGGCGATATAGGGTTCCAGAATGATCGCCATCTGCAAACCATAGATAACCAATGCGATGTTATTTCCCACCAGCATCGTGGAAATAAACTGGTTGGGATTCCGGTAAAAAATATCTAATATCTTACTGGAAAAAGTTTTTCTCTTCTTATCCAGTTCATAGCGCAACTTATTGGAAGAAATAAAAGCGATCTCCATACCCGAAAAAAAGGCGGAGAAAGCCAATGAGATCAAGATATAAGTCAGTGCATTCATATTTATTCTATATTCAATGAATCAGATTCCAGACTTGGAGGCTCGACAGATTCCGGCGTACTCACATCCGGTATTTGTATAGGTACCGGAACCTGCATCGAATCACGGGCCGCGGAATCTACCGGTGTTTCAGTAACCGGGAACTCTCCCCGTGAGTTATACACTACATACTGTGACATTTCCTGATTAGACTCAAATCCGATACCGGTAATCACCTTTTCATCTTTTTGTACAATACGGATAAACTGGTCAGAATAGATCTTTTCTTCTTTCTGATCCCAGAAAAGGATGGAGGTTTCGAAAAATTCACCTTCCAGATTCCGGATCTCTACATTCCCGATCAGTTTCCAGAGAGCTTGTTTTTCGTAATGGTAAGCCGTATCAGCCGTGATAGTAGCCTCCGGGACAAACAACGAATCAAATTTCTCCAGATAGATCCCTTCGGGAAAATACGAGAAAGGTTCTTCCGCTTTTCCAAACATCAGCCATTCCTGAGCCACCATGCGGTAACGGGTAATTCCTGAATCAGAGATCAGGGAGGAAACCTCGGTGGTCTTCATCGTGTAGGTCGTGTTCGGATCAAACTCTACCGGAACCACCTCTTTGTTCTCTTTTGAACAGGAAGCCGAAAATAAAAGAAGCATAACAACTACCCCGAAGATAGTTGTTATGCCTTTATGATTCGTTTTACTAAGAAAACGTTCTTTCAACATAGATTATCTGATAGTTGTACGCTCTCCGATCCAACCACCCACAGTAACCGAGTTACCTTTTTCCAGATCCGGGTGCATGAAGATTTCTTCTGTGGATGGGAAATAAGCACGATACGTATTGATCAGTGTATTCGCTTCACTGGCTACACTTGGATCGATCGATCTTGCTCTTTCAAATTTATCTACAGCAGCATAATAAACGATCTTTCTCATAACCGGGTCATTTGGATAGATACTGCTTGCTGTTGAGGTATACATTTTACCGATCAGCAACAGAGGAGCACCGTAGTTCGGATTCAATTCCACCGCTTTCAAAGCATATTGTCTTGCTTTGGAATAGCTGTTCTGATCTGAACTGATCAGAGCCATCATATAGTACACCTCAGCTTTGGCTTCGTCATCACCATCCAGATTAACCGCTTCTTCAAAGAAACGAAGTGCCGTATCAAAATCTTTCTTTCTAACCGCCTGTCTACCTAATCCAATCGCAGATTCAGCAGTAGGTTCCTGTCTGTGAGCATATTCAGCAGCAGCAAAATAAGCTTCAATTTCATTACAACGAAGTCTTCTCAGCAGGGTGATTGTTTCTCTTAAGAACTGAAGATTATCTTTGTTCTGTTCTACTCTTTCACCATAGATACTCTGCAATGTTTCGCAGTCCGCAGCACCACTGTTTGCAAAACCTGTGTCAACACCTGTTTTGAAGGTAGTAAGAGCTGTAATATCTTTCTCATTATTAGCAGCAGTTGCATCTGTCAACTGTTTGTCTAAAATAGCAGAAGCTTTCAAATAATCATCCAGGTAAGTGGGTTTGAAACCTTCAGGATCTTCGCTTAATAACTGATAAGAAGCAAACATAAACAGAGAAACAGCTAATGCTTCAGTTTTTTCACCGTATTGGTTTACTACATCTTTCAACCAGCCATACAGCGCTTTAGGATCCGCATCATTTCCCATGTATTTGATATAATCCTGTGCTTTACGGGAAACAATCCAGTCTGTTCCATAACGTGGATCATCACCGAAGTATTTCACACGTTTGTCATATACAGCCATCAGATCGTTTACCAGGGCTTTCTTTTTAGAAGCATCCTGTTCATTTTCGATCTGCCATGCTACAATACGAACACCATATAAATAAATGTCTTTTGTAGCTCCCGGACATTCGTCATAAGCTATTTTCCAGAACTCATAAGCATCCTTAAAGTTTCCGGCTTTGGCATATGGTACGAAAAGGCTAATGTTGGTTATACAGCGAATGCTGTCTTCGCCTGAACCAAATGGAGTTCCACTATCGACTCCTTTCTGTGCAAATGCCTCTGATGCTCCGAATAAGCAAACAAAGGTAAGTAAAAATGCTTTGATCTTCATAATGTAATCTGCTTCAATTATAACGTTATTTTATAGATTAATCTACTTTAAATTTAAAGAACCACCGTTCATTAAATGTGTAATTCAGGGTAAACCGGAAATACTGCTCATCCAGCAACGGCCGGCTATCCGGTTTCACCTTCACATATTCAAATGAAATGTTAACCATCGATCGGTTATCCAGTAAAGGAATACCAAAACCGACACTGGCACCATATTCATTATAACTGGAATCCTTTATTTTCAGATAAGAATTACTATAATGAAATCCCGCCCGGTATCTCATTCTTTTAATCAAAGAACGATGCTGAAAGTTCGGAATATATTCGGTACCTGCTGCTACTCTGACACGATTTTTAAACTCATCTTTACTGTCAAAAAAAACGGGCATTACTCCAATCTTCATATAACACATCGGCTGCCAAAGTTAATTTATTTTGTTTAGTGTACGAAATCCCGGCTCCAAAAGAATTCGGCAGATCAAACGCCTGATTTCTGATCGTGTCTGTTTCTAAAACAGAAGTTTGCAAGGTTTCATACATATACGAAGTTGCATTCAACTTATTACTGGGTGTATAGGCTACTCCGACCGTAAAGCTTTCTGTATGACTCAACGGATGGGTATATTGAATACCGAAATCCATTTTCAGGTCACGAACTTCCACAGACTGTACTTCTGTACCGGAATAGGCATTATTAGTAAAAGCCAAATATTTTGCATGCTCAATCGTACCAAACAAATAACCAAAATTAGCACCGACTGAAAGACGCTTCTTCCATAACTCTATAGACAATCCTCCGTACAAATCGTTTAATCCACCTGTCCCAATAAATGAATTTACATAGGTAGAACTTCCCGTTTTTTCACTCATACCATAGTTATATCCGACATAGGAATAAGGAAGGATTCCTAAACTGACAGCAACCCTTTTATGAACAGGGAACAGCATCGCTATATATTCTATGTTTCCATTTACGTTCCGTTGGTTACCCACACCGTCTGTAAACCAGGATACCTGCCCGGAGGCTCCTACATCAAAAATAAAGCTCATCGAATCTATACTGGTATAAGAAGCCGGATTCAACGGATTTATCTGTTTGGATGACCGTAATCCATATCCTATTCCTCCCATCGCTCTGCCTGCTCCGAATGAACGGTCCGCTAATTCACCATATCCATACCGGGTAGCAGGTGAGTTGGTATTATTTTGCGCATACAGGGCTAACTGTACAAAAACCAGGACGCTAACAATAACTATTCTGTTAATTTTCAACATTATACTCTAAGATTCTATTTAATCCTGTCAACACTAAATTAATGTCTGCAAAGATGGAGTTTTTTAACCGTCTTTCAAAATAAAACGAATGACCACCTGTTAAAAAACCAAAAGATCCGGATATTTCTCCTGAAATTCCCTAATATATCCTTCCATCTCATAAACAATCCCGTTCACAACTCCTGCCTGAATCGCCGTTTCCGTAGTGGTTCCCAACAAAGGAATTTCCTCCTTCTCCTCTACTAACGGCAGCTTGTTCGTATAGTGATTTAAAGCTTTGAAACGGGTAGACATCCCGGGCGAAATATTTCCTCCCCGATAGATCCCCTGGTGATCCATCAGTTCATAGGTGATAGCGGTTCCGGCATCTATTACAAGTATGTTCTTTCCCGGTTGAAGATAGTTGGCTCCGACTGCTGCTGCAATCCGGTCCTGGCCTAATGTTTCCGGAGTTTCATATTGAATTGTAATAGGAAGAGCAACCGGCTCATTCAAAAAAATAAACTTTTGTAAATGTTCATCCAGAAAAGAGAGAAGCTCCTGATCAACTTCTATAACCGAAGAAAGTATCCCATAGTTAAGATCGTATTCTTCAAAAAGCGGAACGATTCTGCAAACATTGAATTCTTTAAAGACGAATGATGTAACCACACATCCCTCCTCATCATATATAGCAACCTTCGAGGATGTGTTTCCCTGTTCTATAATAAGATTCACTTCACATATATTTTTTACAAAGAAAAACAAATTTGATGAGAATCAGTATATATAATACCAATAACCTGGTAAAAATGTTTCAAAAGAGCATTTGGAAAAAATCATATACCAGCCTACAGGAACCCTTATTTTTTTCTTTTGTATCTTTGTACTCAATCTCTTCCTCAAAAAGGCTATAATAATTATTTCCATTCATTTTAGCTTTTCTTATATGCTTTAAAACACTATTTAGCACTTTGACTATTGACAATGTTAAAAATAGCCGTATCTTTGTGCTGTGGTTTTTTCATAATAGTATTAGATTAAGGTTAACAAAGCTGGTTAGGGGATGTCGGGATGACACTCCCTAATTTTTTTATATACCTACCTGATCTATTTGGTATCCTAATTCGAATTTATCATTCGTGGAAAGGGTGTTCCACATGCAAAACAAGAAATTGAAAAAGTCACCATCTATAAGTAATTACCCCATTAGGGGTAAAATATGAATCGCAGATCGACCTTAGCCAATAAACCCAATAACCCCAGTTTGGCACCCAGTCATGGCCGGAAGATCCATAAATAACCCCGTCAGGGTTTCAGCAATAGCCCAGGGCCGAGCGAAGTGAGCCCCTGGGTAAGGATCATTATTCTATAACCTTGTAAAGGTTTCATTTCCCTGCTGCCCTGGATGCAACCCTTTTAGGGTTGGCTTGTGATCTCTTCCACCCAGGGAATCGCCTTTGGCTCATCCCTGGGCTATTGATGGTACCCCTTTGGGGTATGTACGGATCTTCCGGCCAACACGGATTACAATCGAAGATCGGCCTTAGCCAAATCCTCACCTCCATTGTGTTGATTTTCTGTCTGCTGCAGATATAAAAAATCTTCCGACCATGACTGAGTGCCTACCAAGGGTTATTGGGGTTATTGGTTAAGGCCGATCTGTAATTCCCCTTCGACGAAAAAGGTGTTTATATGAATTATTTTTATCTATTAAAATCTAAAAATCCCCTTATTTATATATTATTATTATATAATATTTAATATAGTATATATTATATATCTTGCCGGTAAATTTTACCGTACATCTGACCGTGCAAATTTACCCCCTATATGGACCCCTAAATGACCCCCCAATTGGAAGAATAAACGGGCAAAGCTAATATACTTATTAGCGTCACCGGATAAGTATATTAAGCGGACGTAATAAGTATATTAGCCGGAGCGGATAAGTATACTATCCGGGCTCTTCCGCATATATAGGACTAAAGGCTCCGGACATGAATGGGCATAAGAATAAAAAAGGGAGAAGAGAGGGAGATATTCAATATTTATTCACATTAAAAGGCATCTTTAAAAACACATATAAAAAGCTAATAATAAAACTATTACATTACAAAACCACTCTATTCAATAATATTTCAATCGAATTTCATTATATTTTCTTATATGCTATAAAACACTATTTAGCATTTTAACTATTGACAATGTTAAAAATAGCCGTACTTTTGTACTGTGGTTTTTTTCATAATAGTATTAGATTTAAGGTTAACAAAAGTGGATTACGGGGTGTCGGGATGACATCCTTTAATTGTTTTATAAGGGTTCGGTTGAAACGGAACCCTATTTTTTTCTATCTCCTTCCACCCTGTCAGACAATCACATAATATGCTTATCTTTGCCCCAAATTTTGTAAATGGATATGTTTAAACATATTTTCCTGACTCTTATCTTTTTTATGGCTGTTTCAGGTTGCTCCTCCCCTTTCGGAAAAGAGCAAAAGAACTTCGTGATCGCTGTGCTCCGGGGACCTTCGGCAGCTGCTTTGGCCGCCTGGTTTGAAAATCCGCCTGTCATAAACGGGAAACCAACCGAACTACGATTGGTAGACTCTCCGGAACAGATGCAGGCACTGCTGGTGAAACAGGAGCCCGGACTGGCAGTCCTGCCGATGATAAACGCGGCGAACCTGTATAATAAAGGGATAAAATATAAATTAGCCGGTTGCCCGGTATGGGGTTCTATTTATCTGGTAGAAAGAAAAAATGGTTCTCCGGACAATAACAGGCTGTATCTGTTTGGGAAAGGGGCTACTCCGGATATACTCACACGCTACTACCTATCCCGGGCCGGAGTTTCCTATGAACTCAATTATTCCTATGGAACAGCCAGAGAAGTATTTCAGGGGTTATTAGCCAAACGCATCGACAGGGCTGTTTTGAGTGAACCTTTTCTTTCCATGGCTTTGAAAAAAGATACCACCCTGCAGATTCTTGCCGATCTCAATCATCCATCGACAGATAGTCCGGGTTTTCCACAAACCGCCATTGTCTATGCGGCGGAGTTAGCACCTGATCTGGAAGAGATCCATTTCCGGTTAAAGGAGGCGGCTGATTTTACGGTGAATCATCCTTTGGAAGCTATCCGGATCCTGGAGAAAAAGGAGATCTTTCCTCCCGGAATGTTAACAATCGAAAGTATGGAAAGGTGTAAAATAAATTACCGGACTGCCGGAGAGGCTGAAAAAGACATCCGGGATTTTTTATATTTAATCTGGAAATATGAACCGAAAGCCATCGGGAACAGGTTACCGGACCCAGACTTTAGCAACGAAAGACCATGAAAAAGTATGTATTTCCTCTACTTTCTATCCTCCTGCTGGCCATAGGGTGGCAACTTCTTGCTATCTATATAGGTAATCCGGAGATTTTTCCTCCTGTCACCACCCTGGGGAGCACCTTTAGCCGGTTGACCGGGTCCCTGCACTTTTATCAGTCTGTCGGAACCACCTGCTTACGGGGTATAGGAGGCATTCTCCTTTCCGGAGTGGCAGCCACGGCAGCGGCCTTTTTATTTAGCCGCCACCCATGGTTACATGAACTCTTCAAACCAATCTTAACCCTTTTCCGTTCTGTGCCGGTCATCTCTTTTATTCTGTTAGCGCTCATCTTTCTGAATCCGGAAAGTATTCCTTTTCTGATCGCCTTCCTGACGATGTTCCCCCTGTTGACAGAAAATCTGACCAAAGGCCTTAAACAGTTAAATCCGGAATTAAAACGATTCGGAAAAGTGTTCCGTCTGAGCAGAAGGAATTATATGAGCCATATTCTCTACCCCCAACTGAAACCATACTTATTCAGCGGACTGGCATCAGCGATGGGATTCGGCTGGCGGGCCATCATCATGGGAGAAGTGTTATCGCAGTGCAAATGGGGGATCGGGTCAGAGATGAAAAAAGCCCAGATCTTTATAGAGGTTCCGGAATTACTGGCATGGACAGTGATAGCCGTGTTACTTAGTTATGTGTCAGACCTTTTGATCCGTTTGATGGAAAAGAAAAAAATACCTCTCTTCTTCAAAAATAAACCGGTCGGTGATCTCTATAGGAAATACCCAACCAGCCCTATTCTGATCAACGATCTTTGTTTTCAATATCAGAATAAAAAGATATTTGAGCATCTCAATTACCAGTTTGCGCCTCAACAGATCTACGCGATCTCCGCTCCCTCCGGCTACGGAAAAACAACGTTGTTAAAACTGATAGACGGAACCTTATCCCCGGCAAAAGGGGACATAGAAGCAGACCGGAGCCACGGGATCGCATCTGTGTTTCCCTATCCGGAGTTATTATCACATCTGACAGTAGAGGAAAATATTTTAATTTCTTTTACTCACAGCCTCCCTATGGAAAAAGCCCGCGCGGAAGTAGCCGGGATACTGAAAGAATTAGAGATCGGACACCTGGCTGATAACTACCCGGCAGCACTTAGTATGGGACAACAACAACGGGTAGCCATAGCCCGGGCGATCAGTTATCCCTCCCCTATCCTGTTGATGGATGAACCTTTTAAAGGATTAGAGAAAGAACTGATCCGGAAGATCATCCGGTACATCCGGAGCCGGCAACAGAAAAACAGACAACTGATCCTTTTCACTTCCCATCAATCCGAAGAGATCAGCCTGTTTGCTGACCATACACTTTCACTGGACCATCCGGAAAACTTCATTTGATAAAAGAGATCATTTCTTTTCCGGATCAAACCACCTTTTTTATATCTTTGTCTACCCCACAGGATGGGAAAAGGATCAAAAATATAAATCAATATGACTATTGCATTCCATACGCTTATTTCAAAAGCAACTACTATTCCGGCCGGACAGGTAGAAAGGACGATAAACCTTCTGAATGAAGGAGCTACCATCCCGTTTATTAGCCGCTATCGTAAAGAAGTGACCGGGGGATTAGATGAAGTCCAGATCAGCCAGATCAAAGATCAGCTGGCTAAACTGACGGATCTGAAAAAACGAAAAGAGACCATTTTATCCTCCATTGATGAGCAGGGAAAACTGACACCGGAATTAAAGCGGCGGATTGAGGATTCCTGGGATGCCACGGAGCTGGAAGACCTTTACCTCCCTTACAAACCGAAAAGGGTAACCAAAGCGGAGATCGCGCGTAAAAAAGGGCTGGAACCCCTTGCCCAGGTCATCATGCTGCAAAACGAGTCCAACCCGGAACTGAAAGCAGAATCTTTTTTAAATGATGACGTTGAAAATACCCAGGAGGCGTTGCAGGGAGCCAGAGATATTATCGCTGAATGGGTAAACGAAAATGAAGAGGCACGGAACAGTGTTCGGAATTCATTCTCCCACACAGCGGTCATCACTTCCAAAGTGATTAAAGGGAAAGAAGAAGAAGGGGCAAAATACCGGGATTATTTTGATTTCAGCGAACCGTTGAACCGCTGTTCCTCGCATCATCTGCTGGCCCTGCGCCGGGGTGAAGCGGAAGGAATTCTCCGGGTTTCCATCTCTCCGGACACTGAAAGTTGTGTGGAACGTTTGAAACGCCGTTTTATCAAAGGCAGGAACCGGTCCTCGGAACAGGTGAGTATGGCCATAGACGATTCGTTCAAACGGCTGTTAAAACCATCGATCGAGACTGAATATTCAAATCTGAGTAAACATAAAGCAGATGAGGAAGCCATACGGGTATTCGCTGAAAATCTCCGTCAGCTTCTTTTGGCTCCGCCATTAGGCCAGAAGCGGATCCTGGGAGTAGATCCCGGTTACCGTACAGGATGTAAAATCGTTTGCTTGGATGCCCAGGGAACCCTCCTGCACAACGAAACAATCTATCCGCACCCGCCCCAGAATGAAAAATCAAAGGCTGCAAGTAAGATGGCCCATTTAGTTTCAACCTATGGAATTGAAGCGATTGCCATCGGCAATGGAACAGCCAGCCGGGAAACAGAACATTTTATCACCAACATACGCTATGACAGGAAGGTACAGGTTTTTGTAGTCAGCGAAAACGGCGCATCCATTTATTCGGCTTCTAAAATCGCCCGGGAAGAATTTCCGGAATATGATGTGACGGTCCGGGGAGCGGTCAGTATCGGCAGACGCCTGGCAGATCCGTTAGCGGAACTGGTAAAAATAGATCCCAAAAGTATCGGAGTAGGACAATATCAGCACGATGTGGATCAGGCGGCACTGAAAAAAGCCTGGATCAGACAGTGGAGAGTTGTGTAAACATGGTAGGGGTGAATGTGAATACGGCAAGTAAACATCTCCTGACCTATATCTCCGGACTGGGACCTGCTTTAGCTCAGAACATTGTTACCTACCGGACGGAACATGGTCCTTTCAAAACCCGTAAGGAGATCCTGAAGGTCCCGCGCATGGGAGAAAAAGCCTTTGAACAGAGTGCCGGCTTCCTACGTATCCAGGGAGGTAAGAACCCCTTAGATAACTCGGCCGTACATCCGGAAAGTTATCCGATCGTAGAACAAATGGCGAAAGACCTTCAATGCTCTGTCGAAGAATTGATTACTAATAAAGAGCTGAAAAAGAAATTAAAACCGGAAAAATATATTACGGATAAAATAGGTATGCCTACCCTGCTGGATATCATGGAAGAATTGGATAAACCGGGAAGAGATCCCCGCCAGGCTATCCAGGTTTTCTCCTTTGACCCGGACGTAAAAACGATTGAAGATCTGAAAGAGGGCCAGATACTCCCGGGCATTGTCACCAACATCACTAATTTCGGATGCTTTGTGGATGTGGGTATCAAAGAAAACGGGCTGGTACATATTTCCGAACTGGCCGACCGGTTTATTTCGGACGCGACTCAGGTGGTCTCTATTCACCAACATGTCAAAGTAAAAGTCTTAAGCGTAGATCTGGGGAGAAAACGGGTTCAACTATCCATGAAAGGTTTGAATGCATGAAAATAAATAAAACAAATGCAGCCCGGCTATTAGATAAAGCCAAGGTAACCTATGAACTGGTTCCCTATGAGGTGGATGAAAATGATTTAAGCGCTATCCATGTAGCAGCGCAGTTGGGAGAAAATGTCGAACAGGTTTTTAAAACCCTGATCCTGCAAGGAGATAAAAACGGCTATTTTGTTTGTATTATTCCGGGAGCGGACGAAGTGGATCTGAAAAAAGCTGCCAAAGCGTCCGGAAACAAAAGCTGCCAGATGATCCCGGTGAAAGAGTTATTACCTTTAACGGGATATATACGGGGAGGATGTTCACCGGTAGGAATGAAAAAGTTATTTCCCACCTATCTTCATTTCACGGCTGAGCATTTTGAGCAGATCTATATTAGCGCGGGAGTAAGGGGATTGCAGTTACTGCTTTCTCCCCCGACCTGGTCCGGCAGACTAAAGCCACCCTGGCAGATCTGGTCACAGAAAACAAATAAAGGAATAGGAATAAAACAGGATCAGAACTTCCGGAATGTATACTGTTTCTGGTCATTAGAAAGGATCAATTGTTTACCGGACAATTTCTCGATTTTAAACATCCGTTTATAGGAGGGCCAGTCAGTGGAAGGCAGAAAAGCATCAATACCGGTTCCTGCTAATTCCAGGAGAAGCTGGTCATCATCTTCTATATAATTAAACCCATAACAGATTATACAGGTATCTTTTTCCGGGATATAGATTTGATATTCAAACAAAGAGGTCAGGAAATTGTAATAGATCGTATCCACCTTCTCCACATGTCCGTTTGATTCAATCTGCTGTAACTGCCATTTTCCATGCAGGTTATTTCTTGTTTTTGTTTCTTCCGAGCAAGCCATGAAAAGGATTCCTGTAACTAATACAATCCAAACTCTTAACATACAATTCTTTTGTTTAAATAGATTACTGATAAGCTGACAGTATTTACTAAAGAACAGCTATTTTTTTATTTTGTTTGACAGTTCAAAGGAAAGAATTAATATTTAAAGAACAAAGTTTTCCCTGTCATGAAATGAAAAAGAAAAATATTTCATACTTTTGAGTGGAGAAATCATATACCTGAACAAACAGGTATACCAGGACACAGGCATGATACCAATTCGTACAATATTTTTAATTATACTACTTAATTCTATTACTTTAATCACATCCGCTTCTCTTTTTCCGGAACCCTACAAATTCAACCGGATTGACGCAGACAAAGGATTATCGAATAGTGAGGTTAAATGTATTTACCAGGATGAAAAAGGATTTATCTGGATCGGGACACCCTCCGGATTAAACCGGTATGATGGGTATGAGATCATTACCTATAAACAGGACCTGACCCTTGCGGGCATCAATTCCAACAACGACATAGAAAAGATCCAGGAAGCTGTCGACGGGAAACTATGGATCCGGACCCGTATGGGCTACACGGTATACGATCCGGCCCGGGAAGCATTTGAAGGAAATATAGAATCCCTCTTGGAACAATATGCAGGTGTATCTACCGTGGAATATGTATACATTGACCTGGGTAAAAACTTCTGGTTCACGACCGGAGAAGATGTCCGGATGTATGACATCAAAAATCAGAAACTATCCGTTTTCACGAAAGGGACTCCACATGGGCTAAACGCCGGTAATATTGCTGATATCAAGCAGGGGAAAAACAGGTACTGGTTCCTGTACGATGATGGCCTGTTGGAATGTATGGATGCCCAGACTCATAAAGTGATCCATGCGGATAAAACATTTAAGGAAAGAGCGCAGATCCAGGGGGGGCATGAATTAAAACTGTTCCTTGATACCTCCGGGAATGTATGGATATACGGACTCAGCCACTACACCGGATTAGCCTGCCTGAACCCCAGTTCCAGTAAATGGACTTTCTATTCCACCCAGGCACCGGGGGGAAACCGGATATCCAATGATGTGGTTATTTCCCTCGCGGAAGATGAAAAAGGAAACATCTGGATCGGAACGGATCATGGGGGGATCAACATTGTCGAAAAGAACAGTGGGAAGATTCTCGTGATCAGGAACGATGAACGGAATCCTTACAGTCTTCCTCAGAACACGATCAAATGCCTGTACAAAGACCGCTCAGGGATCATGTGGCTGGGAACTTATAAAAAAGGAGTGGCCTACTACCATGAAAGTATTTACAAATTCAAATCTATTTCCGGTCAATCCGAAATACCCAATAGTGACATCAACTGCTTTTATGAAACTCCGGAAGGGAATATATGGATCGGTACAAACGGAGGTGGCCTGTTATTTTTTGACAGGGCCAACGACAAATATACCGTTTATCCCCATCACCCGAATCACTCAAACTCACCCGCCGGGAATGTGATCGTCAGCCTGACAAGTGACCAGCAGGGACGTTTGTGGATTGGATATTATCTGGATGGTCTGGACTGTTTTGATGGAAAGACATTTACACATTACCGCTACGACCCGTTGGATGAAAACTCCGTGCTTACGGATAATAACGCCTGGAAAGTGCTGTGTGACCGGAACGGATATCTCTGGGTAGGCACGTTGAGAGGGGGATTAGTCCTGATAGACACACAGACCGGGAAACAGGTGAATCATTTCAGGCTGGATGGTTCTATTTATGATATTTTAGAAACCAAAGCAGGAGATATTCTGATCGCCTCTCAGTATGGACTCCATATTTTCAATCCAACGACACAACAATTAGAGTCTTTTGAAAAGGAGACTTTTGACACCATACAACTCAGCCGGAATGATCTGAATGCTCTTTTTGAGGATAGCCGGGAACTCCTCTGGATCGGAACCCGGAACGGGGTTTTTATCTACAATCCCTATACCAAAGGAGTGGACCATTTTAAAAAGGAGAACGGACTGTCTGCCGACCTGGTCCAGAGCATACTGGAAGATTCGGAACATAACATGTGGATAGCGACTAACCGGGGGTTAACCAGTATTAAAGTATCCACAGCCTATGACACACCGGGCTATTTTTTCCACCTGCTCAATTACGATAGTTCCGAAGGACTACAGGACGAGCAGTTCAATCTGAATGCAGCCTATTTCACGACAAATAAAGAATTGATATTTGGCGGTTCTTCCGGTTTTAACATATTCAACCCCAATAACCTGAACTACAGCAACAGCACTCCGCAGGTCATTCTGACCGATTTGCAGATCTATAACAACCGGGTAAAACCGGGAGCATATTATAACAACCGTATGATCCTGTCTAAAAGTATTTCCCAGACAGAAAACATAGCGTTATCTCATAAAGAGAACTATTTTACGATCAGTTTTGCCGCGCTGGATTACTTTATGCCTAACAAAACGAAGTACTTCTATAAATTAGAAGGGTTTAATAACCAGTGGCTGGAGACCGATCATACCAACAGAAAGGCCACTTTCAGTAACCTGAACCCCGGGAAATATACCTTATATGTAAAAGCAATGAATAGTGAAGGTGCCGAAAGTAAGGTTCCGGCTATCTTACATATTCAAATCCGTCCTCCCTTCTGGAAAACAACCTGGGCATTTATTGCCTATGCACTCCTATTGCTGGGCGCTATCTATCTGTATCGCAGACGTAGTATCCTCAAAGCGAAACGAAAATTGGAATATGAGACAGAAAAAAT
The DNA here is from genome assembly GCA_021201865.1 of Tannerellaceae bacterium. GTDB lineage: Bacteria > Bacteroidota > Bacteroidia > Bacteroidales > Tannerellaceae > UBA4116. The sequence continues at coordinate 23,654 of JAJQEE010000189.1, forward strand.
ACGGATTACCCAACAACATGAAATGGATGAGATCAAACTCCGGTTCTTTACTAACATCAGCCATGAGTTCCGGACACCTCTTACCCTGATCCTCACCCCGTTGGAAGAGCTACTGAACAAAGCATCCGAACCGGAAGAGAAAGAATCCTTATCCATCATCGAACGAAATGCACGCCGGCTCCTTCTGTTAGTCAACCAGTTATTGGATTTCAGGAAATTAGACGTCCACCGTCATCTGCTTCAGGAGTCCTTAGGAGACATCGTTCAATTTGTTTCCGAGCAGGCACACCTGTTCACTGAAATGATGGGACGGAAACAGATCGATTTCCAGTTCCGGACAGATTTAACACATCTGTATATGTATTTCGATGCAGATAAACTGGCTAAGATCCTTATGAATGTGATTTCCAACGCCTATAAATTCACGCCGGTCCATGGTAAGATCCTGCTGGAACTGAGCCAGACAGAGGATAAAAAAATAAAGATCACGATCAGTGATAATGGGATAGGTATACCGGAAGACGCACTGGAAAAAATATTTGAACGGTTCTACCAGGCTCACAGCAATACGAAAACCAATTATCAGGGAAGCGGGATTGGTCTTCACCTGACAAAAGAGTTTGTTCAGTTACACGGAGGAGAGATCCAGGCAGAGAATATCCCGGAAGGGGGCGCCCGGTTCACCATTCTTCTTCCTTACAAGGAAGAAGTGGTTAGAAGTGAAACTTCTTCTACCATGGTAGAAGAAGACAGCCGCGGAGCGGCTGTCGCGCCGGACGAAACGCTTCGGGAAGAGAGCACCCTGCCTAAGTTATTGTTGGTGGATGATAATGAAGATGTACGAATTTTCCTTTCTACCAAATTAAAAGACCAATATAAGATCCTACAGGCGGAAGATGGGGTGGCCGGTCTGGAAATAGCCCTGAAAGAGATCCCGGATATGATCCTGTCTGATGTCATGATGCCACGGATGGATGGTATTGAAATGAGTAAATCCATCAAAGAAGATATCCGGACCTCTCACATCCCGATTATTTTGCTGACAGCGAAAAGCGGTGAAGAAAGTAAACTGGAAGGATTGACAGCCGGTGCGGATGACTATATCACCAAACCTTTTAATTTCAGTATCCTTTCCGTCAAAATGCACAATCTGATCGAAGCCCAGAAACGGAAACAAACTCTTTTCGGGGAACAGATACGGATCGAGCCTTCTAAAATTGCGGTCAGCTCCTTAGATGAAAAACTGATCAACAAAGCGCTGGAATATACGGAAACAAACATTTCCAATCCTGATTTCTCCGTAGAAGAACTCAGTAGGGAGTTAGGAATGAGCCGGGTACATCTTTACAAGAAATTATCCTCCCTGACAGGTAAAACCCCGATTGAGTTTATCCGGGTGATCCGTTTAAAACGGGCGGCCCAGTTATTGGAAGAGAGTCAGATGACTGTATCTGAGATCGCCTATGAAGTGGGCTTCAACAATCCGAAATATTTCCGAAAATATTTTAAGGAGGAATTTGGCGTACTACCTTCCCAATATGGTTCCAGAAGTGAGTAATATAACATTTTATACGGCGAAGCATAACAAATTAGCCCTTTCCAAATAACAAAATCACCAGCTATTCTTAACATTTTACCAGCCCGGTCTGCCGGGAAGGTAATATATTTGTAATGCATTCAGGAAATGAATGTTGTTTGAAGCATACGTTTACATTATCTATAGTTTTAAGAGTTTAAGGTAAAAGGAAATGAACGCGTCAGGGAGATGATGCACCATAGGTTAACAGTGGTATTTATATTTCTCAATATTTAAAAAGCATTCCCAAACCACTGATGAATAATTTAATAGCAGACCATGCGATATGGTCTGCTATTTTATTGTTTTATAATTTCGGAAGCTCCCACGGAGCACGATAACAGGCCTTTGCCAGGGCTGTCGCTTCCCGGTCTCCGGTAAACTCACTCTTGCGGTCATCCCAGATCACTTCCCGTTGTACCCGGCAGGAAATATTCGCCAGATGGGACATTTTAGCGACCCGGGCTCCGATCGCAACATCAGCAGCCGGAAGAGAACGGTCTTTCATACAATTCAGGAAATTCCCTACATGATTGTACAAGCCTTTTCCTTCCCCCTTCTTAAACGGAACCACTTCCATGCGGGCACCGGATTCATCCACTACCGGAAGTACTTCCCAACCGGCACGGTCCAGAATCAATGTTCCCTTTTCACCGTAAAAAGCCAGTCCCTCCTTCCGGTCGTAAAGCCCATGATTAACTCCACAGGCATGATCCCAGATAATATTAAAGTCTTTGAACGCATAGGTCGCCATTAACGTATCCGGCGTTTCCATCGCGTCGTCCGGATAAGCAAATTTACCTCCGCCGGAAAAGACCCGGCTGGGCAGATCCGCTCCCATCCCCTCCAGGGCATAGTCTAACAGATGGACTCCCCAGTCAGACATCAGACCTCCGGCATAATCCCAGAAGAAACGGAAATTATAGTGGAAACGGTATTCATTAAAAGGCCGTTCAGGCGCAGGCCCTAACCACATATCATAGTCCACCCCGGCAGGTACCGCACTATCCGGTTTGACAGGCAGGGTGGGTTTACCATCCTGATAGGCCCATACTTTCACCGTACGGATACGACCGATATTTCCGGCTTTCAGATAGTTAGCAGCTTCATCCCAGTGAGGATCACTCCGCTGCCATTGGCCCACCTGTACGATCCGGTCATATTTACGGGCGGCCCTTACCATCAGATCACATTCTTCGATCGTGTTGGAAAGCGGTTTTTCCACATACACATCTTTACCGGCCTGGCAAGCCCAGACAGTAGGCAAACAGTGCCAATGATCCGGAGTACCTACAATAACCGCATCAACATCCTTATTCTCTATGACATGCCGCCAGTCTTTATATAAATGGGGGAACTTTCTTCCCGGTCTTCTGCTGTACATCCGCAGCCCGCTTATTCAACCATTCATCATCCACGTCACACAAAGCCACACATTCTACTTCCGGATAATTGAGGAAAGTATCTAAATTGGCGTATCCCATACTCCGGCAGCCAATCAAAGCAACTTTGACTTTATTACTGGGAGCTGTTTGTCCAAAAACCGAATCATACGCATTTCCCCAAAGCGGGGTCAGACATAATCCGGCAACGGATAAAGAAGATCTTTGTAAAAAATTTCGTCTGTTCATTTTCATGTTCTTCGGTATTTATCCGGATCACTTTATGTCCGGAAAATTAAAGGCTTTGCAAGGATACAAAAAATACTTTTATCTTTGTGCAGTAAATACAAAAAATAAAACATGACTACCACACTTAAATCTAATTGGTATGTCCTCTACACAGCTCCACGAGCTGAGAAACAGGTGAACGACCGTTTAAAAGCAAAAGGAATTGAGGCGTGGTTACCTCTCCACCGCTCTCCACGGGTGTGGTCCGACCGCATAAAAATAGTCGAAGTGCCCCTGTTCAATTCCTATCTGTTCGTAAAGTGTAAAGAATTTGAACTCCGTGACCTGTTAAACATATATGGAGTCATACGAACCGTTTACTATAACGGAAAACCGGCGATTATCAAAGAAAAAGAGATAGAAGCGATCAAAGAATTCCTGGAACAGGCCGCTAACTATCCTTTATGTATCGGAGAAGAGGTAGAAATCCTGACCGGCTCCATGAAACATGTCTCCGGTAAGGTCAAAAAGATCAAAAAAAATTACCTCGTGTTATATCTGGAACAATTAGGTGCCACCGTGAGTGTCAAACTGGATGATGTGGCCCGGGTAAACAGGATCAAATAACCCCTTTTTTAACTACTCCGTACACACCTCTTTTCTTACACCCTAGAGAGGTAGTATATATTAGACCCGGGCATCGCCCCAAGGCTGTTAAATTCTCTTGTAAATGTTTTATATGTTGACATTCTGCCCTGCAAGGGTACCAGCAACAGCCCAGGGCTGAGCGAAGCGAGCCCCTGGGTTGTAAAGTAATATGATTCAACCCTGTAGGGGGTTGCATATGTATTATTGGCTCATTGACAGAGAGTGAAACCCTTACAGGGTTATTGTTTTGGTAACCTTACCCAGGGATTCGCTTCGCTCAGCCCTGGGCTGTTGCTGGTATCCTTACAGGATAGAATAATCAGTATCTAAGATATTTACAAGAGAACTTAACACCCCTGGAGTATCGCCCGGGATTATTATTTTACTATACTGCACCTACGGTGCGCAAAATTCTGCTGATCTCCCAAACCCCAGCGTTGCCGGGGTCTGACATATAGTAGGCCTACGGCCTGTAAAAGATGTGTGTACAAAGTAGTTTAAGAGTAAAAAGCAGGCTCCAAAACGCCGCCTACCGTTCACTTGAACGGGTGCACCCTTTCGTCGCAACGGGTGCACCCTTTGGAACGAACGGTAGGCGGCGTTTTTGCAGGAGAAAATACATCTGATAATCAATCGATTACAAATCCTTTTTGGATAGAGAATCCTTTTTCAGGGTACTATATATATAGTCCATATCCATGTGGGCACGAACCCAATCAGCCAGTTTATTATATTGCATTTCTTTAAATTCTTCATAATTAAACCCTGCCTGATCCGGTGAGGTTTCAAAACCTTCCGCCAGATGATCCAGCACAACCGGATTATCAAGAATGCCGTGCATATAAGTTCCCCAGCAATGATCATTCAAATAATATCCCTCTTCCTGACCGTCTGTCAACCGGACCACAGGTGCTTCCTGAGCCTTATTCATCCGCACAGAATGTCCCATATGGATCTCATAGCCTTTGCACACCGCTCCTGTTTCATCCGGCAAAAAGTAAAATTCATTCTGACGGGTCACTTTCTCCTGTTCTATGACTGTGCAAAGCGGTAGTAGTCCCAGACCCGGAATAGCCGGAATATTCCCTTCTATCCCATCCGGGTCTTCCAGGCGGATCCCCATCATCTGGTAGCCGCCACAAATACCAATCACTTTTTTCCCGGCCTTGGAAGCTCTTACAATCGCTTCCGCAATCCCGTTCGCCCGTAAACTCTGCAAATCCGCTATTGTATTTTTGGAACCCGGCAAAAGAATAATATCTGCTTTCTCTATTTCCTCCACATTATTGGTGTAATATGGATTAAAACGGGGATCCATTTCCAGCACATCAAAATCCGTAAAGTTCGACATCCTCCGTAACAAAATGATGGCGACATTGATTTTCCCATCCTGCCAACTGTTTTGTTTCATTTCCAGCGCAACAGAATCCTCTTCCTCAATCCTGATATCCCGGAAATAAGGGACGATACCTACCACCGGAATACCGGTCAGGTCATGCAGGATCTTCCGCCCTTCTTCAAACAAAGAAGCATCCCCCCGGAATTTATTGATGATGATCCCTTTCATCTGTGCTTTTTCTTCCGGTGACAGGAGGGCAATCGTACCATACACGGAACCAAACACTCCTCCCCTGTCAATATCCGCGATCAGATAGGTAGCCGCATCTGCCTGGATAGCCATCCGCATATTGGTAATATCCCGGTCCTTGAGATTTAATTCGGAGATACTACCCGCCCCTTCCATCACAACCGGACTATATTGTTTTTCCAGCCGTGTAAACGATTGAATGACCTCTTTAAACAACTTTTCTTTCAGGTTATGTATACCAAAATAATCCCTGGCAGACATATTACCTACCGGACGGCCATTCAAAACCACCTGGGAACTTTTATCGTTTGTCGGTTTCAACAAAACAGGATTCATATCCGTATGAGGAGCGATCCCACAAGCCTCTGCCTGTACGACCTGTGCCCTGCCCATCTCTCCCCCTTCCAGTGTGGAATAGGAATTCAAAGACATATTCTGTGCTTTAAAAGGAGCCGGGTGATATCCATCCTGTTTAAAGATCCGGCAAAAAGCAGCGTTAATCACACTTTTCCCGGCATCGGAACAGGTCCCGACAAACATAATTGGCCTGAGCTGTTGTTTCATTTATCAGAGTTTACTTATTCAACCCACAAAACTAATTAAAAAGCGAATGGAGAGAAAATAATCCCTGTCCAATTTTTTTACAGGTATGTCCAATTCTTTTACAACCCACCTCTTCGGAATAAACAATACTATGCTGATAGTAAGAAGGTTAAATTTTCCGGCATAATTATTGTTTTCATATATAAAAGAATTATTAAATCACTCAAAAATAATATGAAAACGAATTTGATTCATTTATTATCGATCATTCAGAAATTTAAAGCGGCTGTCCTACTAACTATTTTAGAGCTGCATGTTATATATGATCGGGATTAATTGTCTTTATAAATAAAAATAATAGGTCCGGCAGTGCAACCTGCTTCCCCGGAAATGCGTCTAATAAAAAAAAGACTTTAAATAGAATACAATATGAAAATGCTTTTACGTAACTTTTTGAATATCCTACGTCGTTTTAAAGTAGCAACTATTCTCAATATTTTAGGGTTAACCGTTGCTTTCGCAGCTTTTATCCTGATCCTGATGCAGGTGGATTATGATTATAACTTTAATAAAAATATTCCGGATTCAGACC
>JAJQEE010000076.1 GCA_021201865.1 Tannerellaceae bacterium
ACAGGATAGAATAATCAGTATCTAAGATATTTACAAGAGAACTTAACAGCCCTGCCGCGCAGGCGGGGATCGCATAAGAACCGGCAGTTTCAACTATTTAGTCGTACGAAAACCGTCACTTCTTATGCGATCCCCGCCTGCGCAGGGAACATCGGCTTTTTATTCTGTTTTTTATATAGCTGATAATCAAATATCTATTTGTATGAAAAATCTTCCGACCAGGACTGATCACAGATCCCCTTCGACACAAATTCAAGGCCATTGGTCATAAATGATCCCTAATGGAAGTCCAAAATGATTGGAAATCCAAAACCCGTGAGGATGAACGATCCCCAAGGGGGATCCAGCAGTAGCCCAGGGATGAGCCAAAGGCGATTCCCTGGGAAGAAACCACCCCAGGACAACCCCAGTCATGTTCGGAAGATTTGGCGAAGAGTGATTAGCGAAGAGCGATTGGCAAAAGGCGATTGTCGAAGGGTGATCTTTGTCTCTTAAGTCCCACAGGGACGGCACATAATAGCCTGGGATGCAAGTCCCAGGTCAGGTATCAGTAGTCACTGGAGTGCTGTAAGTACGACACTGCATATACAAACCTATTGTTTACATCAGAGGGGGTGTACCTACAGCACACCCCTGGGGGATTTCTCTACCTGGGACTTGCGTCCCAGGCTACTATGTGCCGTCCCTGCGGGACTTAAGGAAAAGCAGCCCTATGAAACCTTTACAAGGTTACCACAGGAATCTCTTTACCCAGGGTGTCGCTTCGCTCGACCCTGGGCTGTTGATGGATCCCCTTGGGGGATAGAGACTTACAATTGGCAACTTTACTTTTTCTTTTTTATAGTTTAGGTTTTACAAGCCTTGCGGGAGGGAATTGTAATCGTTAGACCGGGAACTCAAACCCTTCCGCCTACTCCTGTTTCGGGGGCCTTACGGGGAACCGGGATTGTCCGCGGAGGGAGTGGTGGAGTTCCGCACGGGGAGTTAGAAAAGTCCGCAGGGCGGGATGCGGTTTTCCCTATGGGCGGCACTGTCCCGCTCTGCGGAAAACGACAGGCGGATATAGGGAAAATAATGGATTTATCTATTAAGAGATAAATAAACTCAATATGATTTTTAAATTATTCTGATTAACTTTGCGTGTCTTACACCGGACACCTATTCAGCGGGATTTGTTCCGGTTTTAATAACGAAATCTATATGGCGAAAAAAAATAGCACCACGAAGCAGACGAATAAAGGGGGAGAGAAGATGAAAATGGTGAAGATGTTCTTTACGAACGAGCGTACCCGTTTTATTTCAGGATTGACTATTTCCATTATTACACTCTATATCGCCCTGGCACTGATCTCTTTCTTCTTTACCGGAGGAGTGGATCAAAGTAAAATTGAGAATGTCCCTTTAGGGGAACTGGTTCATAGCAGAAACGCAGTGGCTAACTGGACCGGTGTACGGGGTGCTTACCTTTCGGATCTCCTGATGAACCGGTGGTTCGGGATCTCTTCTTTTATGATCCTTTTCTTTTTGGGATCTGTAGGGGCCAAACTGATGAACCTGAAAAGAGTAAACCTGTTGAAACGTTTCCTTTTTTCGGCTTCCATGCTGATCTGGGGATCCTTGTTTTTTGCCTTTACATTCATTCATAGTTATGAAGACACCTTCATTTACCTGGGAGGAGAACATGGGTATTACCTCTCGGAAATGCTGATCAACAATATTGGTAGTCCGGGAATGATCCTGCTTTTAGCCGGCACTTTCCTGATCATCGCGATCTTCTCTTCTCCCAAAACGATCCCTTTTCTTCAAAACCTGTTAGGGTTCGGTTGGCTCAAACGGAAGAGTAAACCGGAGCAGCCGCCCATGGAAGAGGAAGAAGAGGACGAGGATATCCATGGGAAAGAGGATCCGGACGAAAAAAAGGACGGAAACGGGGAGGAATACTTTGACACGGAAAAGGAGCTGGAAAAAGCAGAGATTCCGGATGAATATACTTCTGTGGTTTCCATGGGTGAAGATCTGTACGCAACTGCCAAAGAGAATGAAGGCTTTGAAATAACAATTCCGGTTGAAGAAGAAACATATCACACACCTGAGGTGTTAGAAAGAAAAAAAGAAGAGGCTGAAACGGAAGAGACGGTCTTTACGGTAGAGGTACCCCAGGGAGATGATGAACTCTTTGACGGTTCAGCGATGGGAGATTACGATCCGAAATTGGACCTTTCCAGCTTCCGGAATCCATCCATTGACCTCCTGCAGAAATATGACACAGGAGACCATCAGGTAGATATGGAGGAACAGACAGCGAACCAGAAGCGGATCAAACAAACGTTAGAGAACTTTGGGATTGGGATCGCCTCGATCAAAGCGACTGTAGGACCGACCATTACCCTGTATGAAGTCGTGCCGGATGTGGGAGTCCGTATCTCGAAGATCCGGAATCTGGAAGATGACATTGCATTAAGCCTGTCTGCCTTAGGTATTCGTATCATTGCCCCCATGCCGGGAAAAGGCACGATCGGTATTGAAGTACCAAACAAAGATGCTCAGATAGTCTCCATGCAATCCGTGATTGGTTCCCGGAAATTCCAGGAATGTAAATACGATCTGCCGGTGGCATTAGGGAAAACGATCACCAACGAGATCTTTATGTTTGACCTGTGTAAGATGCCTCACCTGTTGGTAGCCGGAGCTACCGGACAAGGGAAATCCGTTGGTCTGAATGCGATCATTACTTCATTGCTTTATAAGAAGCATCCATCCGAACTTAAATTCGTTCTGGTAGATCCTAAAATGGTGGAATTCAGTATTTATTCAGATATTGAACGCCATTATCTGGCGATGCTTCCGGATGCGGACAAACCGATCATTACCGATTTCACGAAGGTGATCCAGACATTAAATTCGTTGTGTAAGGAGATGGATGACCGGTACGACCTGTTGATGAAAGCGCATACCCGGAATATTAAGGAATACAATGCGAAGTTTATCAGCCGCCGCCTGAATCCGGAAAAAGGACATAAGTTTATGCCTTATATTGTGGTGATCATTGATGAGTTCGGGGATCTGATTATGACGGCAGGCAAAGAGATTGAACTGCCGATCGCCCGTATTGCCCAGAAAGCGCGTGCGGTTGGTATACATATGATCATTGCGACCCAGCGTCCTTCGACCAATATCATCACGGGAACAATCAAGGCGAACTTCCCGGCACGTATGGCCTTCCGTGTTTCTTCCATGATTGACTCACGTACGATCTTAGATTCACCGGGAGCGAACCAGTTAATCGGCCGCGGAGACCTGTTATTCTCACAGGGGAGTGATATGATCCGGGTACAATGTGCATTCGTGGACACTCCGGAAGTAGAACAGGTGGCTTCCTATATTGGCAAACAGGCTGGTTATCCGACCGCCTTTCCGCTTCCTGAATATGTGGGAGAAGGTAGTGGAGACAATGCGCCGGGCGCCGTCGATCTGTCAGACCGGGATCCGTTGTTTGATGAAGCAGCCCGTCTGATCGTGATCCAGCAGCAAGGTTCCACTTCGTTGATCCAGCGAAAATTTGCGATCGGCTATAACCGTGCCGGACGTTTGATGGACCAGCTGGAAGCAGCAGGCATCGTGGGGCCCTTTGAAGGAAGTAAGGCCCGTCAGGTATTGATCCAGGATGAATACAGCCTGGAACAGTTATTAAATTCGTTGAAATAATTAGTTAGCTATGAGCACAGAACAAAAAGTAAAAGTTGTACGTGCAGTGGTTTGGATGGTGATCGTGGTACAGATCCTGTTTTTAGGATACACAGCGGCGAATGCCCAGAACCCTGCGGATATATTGGATAAAGCCGCCAGAACATACGAAAGCGCCAACGGAATGCAGGCAAACTTCACGCTGCACACCCGTTCACCCCAGCAGGGTTATGCCGAAAGTTTTGATGGAACGATCGATATGAAAGGGGATAAATTCACCTTAAAAACACCGGATATGCAGGTATGGTATGACGGCAAAACCATGTGGACTTACGTAGACCGTACGGAGGAGGTAAACATTACCACTCCTACCGGAGAAGAATTGCAGTTCACGAACCCGGCGATCCTGTTAGGTAGTTACAGAAGTGGTTTCACCCCTGTTTATAAAGGGGAAAGTACTTCTGCCAACAGTAAAGCGGCTTATGATATTGAACTCATCCCGAGGAAAAAAGGGGATGTTCAAAAGGTGGAGTTGCAGGTGGAAAAGATTTCCGGCCTACCCTCCAAAATCACCGTATCTATGAAAAATGAGGTGAGCAGTACGATCCATATCGGGCAGTTGAAAACCAATGTCAGCCAACCGGACAGCTATTTTGTATTTAATAAAGCAGACTTTCCGGGTGTAGAGATCGTGGATCTACGTTAAACAGGTTTGGAT
>JAJQEE010000172.1 GCA_021201865.1 Tannerellaceae bacterium
CTCTACCCAGTAGGTTCTTTTTGTTTCCGGGTCTGTGCAAATCTCCATTTTCCCGATGGACCTGACGGTACCTTTTGTGTTCTTATATTCAAACCATTGGCCGTAAGAGCCATGATCATGTAATGATATTACCCGGGATTTATTAACTTAGCATTCTATTTTATGATGTTGCTATTTTGAACAAACTCGAACGCATATCCGCTTTGCTTGTCAGGCTGCAATCACGCTCTGTGGTTACAGCCCGGCAAATGGCAGATGAATTTGGTGTTAGCCTGCGTACGGTCTACCGGGACATCCGGGCACTGGAAGAATCCGGTATTCCCATCGCGGGAGAGGCCGGGTTAGGCTATTCCTTAGTGGACGGTTACAAATTGCCGCCCCTCATGTTCACGACCGAAGAGGCGATCGCTTTCCTGATGGCAGAAAAGTTAGTCAGCCGTCAGGCAGATGGAGACACTTACCGGCTCTACCGGAATGGCATGAACAAAATAAGGGCCGTGCTCAGGTCCGCAGAGAAAAACATCCTCGAAAATTTTGACCAATATATCCAGATCTCGGAAGACCATTCCCTGCCGCCGGGACAACCCACCGGGGTTCTCCAGCCGCTTTTAGCCTGTATCCTGAAACAGCAGCCTGCCTGTATTGAATATCATGCCAACTACAACCGGGAGACCACCCGCCGGGAGATTGAGCCCTTAGGTTTTTATTTCATGATCAATAACTGGTATGTCATGGCCTGGTGCCGGCTGCGGAAAGACTACCGCACCTTTAACCTGAGCCGCATACAAACACTCATCCCGGTCGATGATGGTTTTGAGAAAAAGCATCCTTCCCTGAAAGTCTTGTTAGAACAGCTCTGTCAGGATGACATCGTTTTCCACGTAAAAGTAAAAGTAGAAAAATCAGCCCTGAAAAATATGGGTATGACCCGGTATATCTTCGGGCTAACAGACGAAACCGAATCCGGAGATCATATCCTCCAGCATTATGTCACCCATTCCCTCGAACTCCTGGCACGCTGGTATCTCTCTTTCGCCGACCAGGCTACTATCCTCGAACCGCCCGAATTTAAAGAAGTTGTCCAAGAGATCCTGAATAAAATCCATCTATAATAGTTTGACTGCTTCATGGCTGGAATTTAAAAACCGTCCCCATCCAGGCAAGGAGCACAGGACTCTTATCTAACAGTTTTTTTGCATTTTTCTATTCACCCTTCACCCGCTCTGAATAATAGTATGATAATAAAGTGTTTAGATTGTATAAAAAGGTGAATGATCTCCTTTTTTTTATCATTCACATCATTCATCAATCTCTATCAGATAGTAGACATTTCCCCGTTTGGTATGTTTCTTTATCAGGCCTGCGGTTCGTAATTCCATGCCGAATTGCCGGACGGATGTGTTACTGAATGTACGTTTGGAGCGTTTGCTAATGTGATCGATCAGCTCCATGGCCGTATAAGGCTGTCCCGTTTCTTCCGGATCCGGGACCCGGAAATAGCTGAACAGGTATTCTATCAGCATGGAACGATGCTGGAAAACCATATTATCCCGCATCAGTGCCTGCTCTTCTTCCGGGGTGAACCAATAGGTTTCACCGGAACGCACGGCTTGTTGGGCTTGTGCATAGATTTGCTCATACTCAAAAGGGGTTTGAATATCAATCGGACCCAACACCTGGACACAGATATACCGGCGGCTTCCGGTCGGGTCGGAGAGAAGTTCCTCCGGGTTAGCTGTGGCACAGAAAGAGGCGATCCGTTTGATCCGCTGAAAGCTTTTCTGGTGGGGAGGACGGATCTTTAAGACTGGTTTCTGGATCAGGTGTTTCAGATCCGCCTGAAACTTTTTGCTTAACCGGTCGAATTCATCTAAATTGATCAATACATGCTGCGCCATCGTCAGCTCCGCCTCTTTCTTATTCTCCAGATGGATACTTTCCGCATAATAGTCCCTTAACTCCGGAGGTAACAACAACCGGAAAAAGACCGATTTGGAGGTTCCCTGTCCTCCCTGTAGCACCGGGACCAAACTATTGGCATAGATCTTATCGTGGCGGATCCATTGGGCGACCATACTGATGAACCATTTATAGAACCGCTCCCTCCACAACGGGTTGTTTGTGGGGATCCGGTCAGCGAGCGGACGGATCCGGTCTGTTTTATCCCACCGGGGCAGCTTCTGGCAGAACTCCTGCAACGGATTGTAGACCTCTACCCGTGGAGAATAGATATAGCGGCGAATATCTTTATCCCACACCTGGATCCCTTCCTGCTGTGCTTCCAGGCAGATCCCGTTCAGGATCTCCGGTGTGACGGGTTTGAAATAGAAAGAGAAGGCATGTTTTTCCCGGTATTCCATCTCTCCGTTGATCACATTTTTACGAAGTTCATATCTCCGCTCTAAGAATTCCTCCATTTGCATCAGTAGGTTGGTTGGATGGGAAAGGACCGGTTTCAGCGGTTTCCCTTTTTCCGTCAGGTATACATTATGGACGGTGGCCCGGATCAGGGAAAGATCCTCCGCCGGAAAACGGTGGGCATAGATCCACCGGGTGGTATTCTCTTCCGGTATGCCGGAACGGCAGCAATACCGGGCCAGTACGATCAGGAAGCTTTTCGGGTCTTCCTCTTCCCAGCTACCCCCCCCCTCTTCCCCGCGGGCTGTTTTCAGGCACTCTTCAAACAAACGGCTGATCTTTTCGTATTGTTCCATTCCCGGCAATATCCCGGCCAATAGGTCCGTTGGCTGGGCGGCAGGCAGGTAGGTTTTGTGTACCAGCTCTTCCGGTGATCCGGTGGGTTGTTCCATACGGATCGCCGGAGATTCCGGATTGTAGTAGCATTCCCTGTCCCACGAGAACCGGCAGGTCTGGTTCAGGTCCGGTGGACGTTGGGTCACTGCCCGGTTCAGTTGCAACTGGAAGTGGGCTGCTGCTTTCCGGTAAGCCTGTAAGTGAAACAGCCGGGCCGCCTCTTCTTGCTGTGGCAGGCAACCGTCCGGCAGCGTGTAGCGCACCACTATTTTTACGCTTTGCCCGGTGAGTCCGGTGAAGACCAGTAACGGTTCCGTAAAACGGACCACCTGTTCTTTCAGCAACTCCGTTTCCTTCCGGGAACCTAACTGATTGAATTCGATCAGGATCAATCCGGTGTAGGCTGTCCACTCTTTTCCTTTATATAGAGAAGAGAAAATAACAGCCGGGACTTTTTCCGTGTAGGCTGGTTTCCGCAGATGGGACATGTAAGATATATTTTCCCGTATCTCCTGTATGATCCGGGCAGGCGTTTCCCTGCGGATTTCCTTCACAAAAGTGTCTAACTCAATGGTCCGGGGAGCTGAGAGATCTCCCTTTAACCGGGTAATTTTCATAATGGATCGCGTTTAAGTGAATAAATAGAAACATTCGGGGGACCGTGACGGGTGATCCGTCCGGCTTCATAGAGTGCTTTTAAATCCTTTTGTGCCGTATTCCGGGAGCATCCATTGATCCTCATACAGCCTCCACTGGTGATTTCCGGATACTGTTGCAGATAATACAGGATCCGTTCGAGCCGTAGCGCCTGGGACTCTATTTTAGGAGGGGGGGTTCATCCCGTTCCAGTCGCATGGTCCGGAGCTGGCGATGGATTTCTTTGGAAGGGCTGAAAGCTACTTTGGAGAACCGGATACTTTCTGCCCGGATCTCTTTCGGGTCCGTGATATCCCGGCATTTCAGGATTACATAAAAATCACCGATCCCATCCAGTTCTACCCGGTTTCCATCCTGTAGTTCTTCCAGGATCTCCCGTTTCAATGCTTGCCAGACACCGATCACATCACTGGTGGTGAAAGTGGAACTGGCGGAGATATGTTCACTCATTTCTTCCAGGTTAACTTTCCGGCTTCGCACGATCCGGGGATATAAGTTCTTTTCCCGTCCCTCCCTGAGGGTAGAACGGGTATGTGGAAATAATTGGTACTTTGCTGCCATACACTTGCAGGGAAATTAGCGTTTAGTTAATCATTTCTTATCGGAGAGATGCACTCTTCTTATTCAGCAGGTACAGACAGGGTAGGCTATTCCCCCGGACCCATAACCTTGTGCCCCCGGGGTATTAAGGTTAAACCTTCGGGGGGGATAAGGTTAACACCCCGGGGGCACAACCCTACCTGTCTGCAAGGGTCCGTTACTATGCAATAAATATAGGAATAATCTTCCTGCTAATCAAGTATAATATTCATTATTCTTATGAGAAATTGCTACCGGGTGAAGGTAAAGGTGAAGGATATGAATGATAAAAAAAGCATATCATTCACCCTTTATGATTTAGTAAATAGTTTAATATTAGTTAGTAATTTGATAAAGGTCAAGGGTGAACAAAAAAATCAGAAAA
>JAJQEE010000199.1 GCA_021201865.1 Tannerellaceae bacterium
TTTTTCTATAGAGCCATGAAACATCTTCCTCTTTAGAATGCTCAATAAAAGGCAGGGATAGATTCTTAAAATCAATCAGGGTGAATGAAAAATCTTTCCATACAGAATCCGTCTCTTTATGATTGACCACAAAATCCGTTGGGGAAACTATCGGAGAGAATTTGGGCGTTTCCGTCTTTGCCTTTTGTATAGGTGTATTGAACTTCTCATTGAAGAAATTAACGGAATACTCCTTCCCTAATCGTGATCCATTGAATACAGTACGACTATTGTGATCTATAAAAGTTACTCCATATATTCGACCTTCTTGATTCCTACGAAAAATCACATCTATCTTTTCATCTTTCAATTGTGCTTTTAATTCTCGTTCATTCCTGTTGTTTTTCACATATTTATCAATAACTCTTTTCGTTCTTTCTTTGAGCTTGCTGGCTCTGATTTTCTCTGTAAATTTCTGTATTTTATCACTTAAATACTTATATCCCATATATTTACCGAATTGGGAAGAAGGAATAGGATGAGTAATTTTTTCTCCTTTCTCATTTAAAGCACTATATACCAGCCCATGATAAGATTTGCCATTTATTTCTCCTTTTACTTCTTCTAGACTGATATTGTAAAGAGACAACAGAGTACGTAACTCTCCGATAGAATGAAAACTATATTCTTTGATTAAACAGTATGCTATGGACTGTATCTGTTTTTTGATCTCTTCCGGCTTTTGATTAAAAGTTAGAGGAAGTATCTTCTTATTTCTCTGCTCTGGATTTTGAGCCGGATGAAGATTGAACTTCTTCTCTAACTCTTCTGTAATCTTCTTGCTACGTAATTTCTCAAATGAATCATTGATTTTCTTCCCGTTCTTATTCACTCTCAACGAAACGATATGAAGATGCTCCCTTTGGATATCGTTATGTTTGTAGATAACATACGGCTGGTCGCCATATCCCAAACTTTGCATATATTCCTCTGCGATCTGTACATATTGATAGTTATCCAGTCTATCTTGTGGATGTGGATTTAATGAGATATGTATCACCGGATTCTCTGTTTTTATATGAGAGGGAATATAGGTATTGAACTCGTTCATAAGATTCTGTAGTGCGGTAGTGTTATCAGTCGGTAGTCGTAATAGATGGGTTGCTAATATTTCCGCTTTTTCCTCATTCACCTTTTTCTGATTGTAATTCAATACACCGGATAGCTTTTAACTTGTACTTATTCTGGCTATCATACATAGGTAGGTAAGAAACTTATTTCAGGGTATTATTTGGATACTCTGGTAGATGCTCTTTCTCGATTTTATGCAGAATATCCAATACCTGTGAGTGGATTTTTATAAGTGCCATGATGTGATGAAGTAAATCCTGTAACATCCATTTGGCTCTTTTTCAGAAAAATGTGTTTGAAACACTTTTGTGATTTGATTGATATTTACTCCCACTGCTCTAAACTGAGCATGCAGATTTGTAATCTTTGAGATAATTTCCAGTATGAAGGAATCAGTCATGATAACCTTAAAATCTTTATTAAATACTCTGGCTTTTATGAAAACAGCCTTTGCATATACACCTGATTTCTCAAACATGGATAAAAATTTTGCATATTCTTCGTCTGTAAACCGAACCATGATACAGTTTTGAGCTTTGTCCAGTTTGGGTTTTCTGCCTGATTTGGGGCTTGCGTTTGGTTTAGGGTTTTGATTGTTCATGGGCTTATAAATTGAGGTATTTATTTTCAGAGAGTTCACCTTACTCTCTGCTTAAGAAATCGACTTTGGAGATTACGCTACCCCCTTTATGGGGGCAAGCGTTTAGAGTTACGGAAAACATTTGGAGTAACTCTAAACACAGCTTGCCCATTTACTTTTCGTAAATGGTATCTGTCTTTAGGAAGACAGATTTTTGGTGCCTTGTAAATATGGGTCTACGCTTTGTTTTAAAAGCTCCGTTACAAAGTTAATGGAATTATTAATTGTTTGTATATGAGTGGATACCGCCTGTATGTACGGGTTCGGAGCCACTTGCTGCCACCTTATTAAGAAATACTGAAAACAGGGATTTCCTGGTTTTTAACTGTCTCAGTATTCAGGTGGTTTTATCAGGAATGATAAAGATCAATTGGAGAAACTGATTGACTGCATTCATGATTGACTGATTGACTGATTGACTGAATGACTGATAGATTGATTGCATTACTGACTGCATTCATACTTGATTCCAGGCTTACTTTTGAATGCCTGTCGGAGTGTCTGCCTGACTGCCTGACTGTGTGACTGCCTGCATTTGTACCTGTGTAAATGGGTTGACTTGTCCTAAAAAAACTTTAGCCGTTTTTATTAATAAGTTGCACTTACGATCCACTGTGTTCAATTATAATGTCGTATAATAAATTGTTTTTAAAGGAAGCGACGGGTTTATATTTTTCCGGTTTTACTTTCTCTGCCTGTCTTATGGTTTATGTATTCCATATATCAAAGATAAGACAGTGAGGGATTCTGGTTCTTTTGGATATTTTCAAAATGATCTTCACATGCTTTTCCTGTAGATCCAGCCAGCGGTATTCCCAGATACACCGGAAGCACCTCTTATTTTTTAATACCTCCAGAAAAGCCTTTACTCTGTCACTGCCATAGAAATACACGATTACCGTCCGGCAGTAGGCAGAGGTCGGCCCTTTTTCCGGATTCCCTTGAGCAGCAGATAACTGACACCACAGAGTATATTCGCGGGTTTCTATCCGTAGTCCCTTATATCCTTCAGGCTCTCCCGGCTCTACTATATACTGGATACTGACTGGATCTAAACGCTGTGCCTGGGTACGCAGATAAAGTTCTTTCTTCCTTACGATGTTGCAACACAGATTCACTATTCCTTTAGTGGTAGTAACAGGTGCGATGTGTGGGTGTGCTTCCACAGGCAGGGACGTTTGTTTTCTTTTTCTCCAATCCCGGAAAAAAGAGAAGATCCTGGGAAAATCAATCCAATGTGGTTTCATAAACTATGCTGATTTTTATGTTTTAATCAGGTAATAAAGGTCCGGATAACACCTTAGCGGTGCTACCCATTAAAATGTATATGTACAGGGTTACTCGTTCGTTACGCTCTGCTTAGGCATAAAACGGGCAGCTAAGTGACTCCGCTTTCAAAGAGATTGCTTTCTGTGTACAGGTTTCATAAAGAGCGCACCCTGTGTTAAAAGGATGGATGCGCTCTTCTTCTTTACACTGGTCTGTCCATGGAAACCTCACTGATGTAAATAAGTATGCCACATATCCCTTCATTCCCGACCCTGTACTGGTCATATGCATAAAAAACATAAACATGGTAAACTGCTTGGAGAGTCCAGAAAAAATGCTAAGCCATCCTTTGTCTATAAGATTACACAGAGGGTCTTTGCTTTTCTTATATTCAGCAGACTTTGACTCATAGAATATGTGGCAATGCTTTTATGTTTTATTCCATAAGGGATAGATTTATTGTTTTCTTACCCAGCCTTAGGCTCGTATACGTATAACTAAAGGAACAGAGCAAGCCATCAGCAGGACAGTGATAATGAGTGCTAAACGGATCTTTCTGCTTGCCTGTATGCACTGTATTTGATAGTATTTGTCTTTTAGATATACCTCACAGCATGCGAACTCCAGAAAATAAAAGAAAGCCAGTGGAATACAGCTGCACATATATCCTACTACTATTCCTTCTTCGAAAGTCCTCCATATAAAACTATTCTGCGGTACGTTGAATGGTTTGATCTGTTCCAGGGGATGAATCACCAACTGCTCGTACAGATGAACAGCCACTACGAGAAATACCAATATATAAGGGAGGACTATGATCTGCCATAGCCTGATTAACTTAATAAGGATCGGCGTATAAGTGTCTTCATCTTCTATCATGATATCTTTTTATGTATTTTTTGCTGACTTCCATGTAAATAGGATTGGATAAAAAAATGCCTAAAAAAAGCATAGGCTGTCTCTACATAATGAGTATGGAGGTTTCGGCAAAACCCTGAGCTCGCACTATGAGAGACGCCTATGCCATTTTTTAGATATAGACGCTGCCTCTCATTCTACTTCTCAAGCTCATGGTAATTTTTGCCGAATTTCCACACTTAATCGTAAAATGTTCCGCATATTATAGTATGTATTTTTTGTCTCTCTCGACTATACTATGCAAAGATAG
>JAJQEE010000013.1 GCA_021201865.1 Tannerellaceae bacterium
GTGTATGAAAATCTAATATTAAAATGAATATACAGATACAGCCTGGGGACCCGGTTATCATTATTGTTTCGGGTCAGTTAGATACGTTGTCAGCCGTAGATTTCGGGAAAGAAATACAGAAAATACTGGAAAGTGATTCTTTGCACGTGGTGCTGGATGCGAATCACCTGACCTATGTGAGTAGTGCCGGATTACGGCTGTTACTCACTCTTCAGAAAAGAATGTCTGCCAAAGGGGGGCATTTGTGGTGAAGCACGTACAGACTGATATTATGGAGATCTTTAATATCACAGGATTCTCATCCATTCTAACGATTGAGTAGGCAGGACTTAATGAATCACAAAGGATGATCAGGACACTTCATATTACCAATGACCTGGCAGAGCTCTCTTCGTTTGAAGAGTTCCTGCAAAAGGTGTGCTCTTCGTGGGGAATTAATGAGAAAACAGCGATGGAGTTACATCTGGCGGTTGAAGAGGCGGTCGTGAATGTGATCCAATATGCTTATCCCGGAAAGGCAGGGCAACCGGTAGATCTGAAAGTTCAGTATGATAGCGGGAAGATCATCTTTACACTGACGGATGAGGGGGCCTGCTTTGACCCGACCTGTCAGGAGGATCCGGATGTTACGTTAGGTGCAGAGGAACGTCCTGTCGGGGGGCTGGGCATTTTTCTTGCCCGGAAACTGATGAGTGAGATCTATTATGAACGTACCGGAGATAAAAATGTATTAACCATGATTAAAGAACTTCCCTGAATATGGCAGATTTTAATGTAAAGGAGATCCAGACCCTGAAGTTCAGGATACAGGTGATTGAGCAACTTTCTGTTGCCGGGGTTGTTCTGATGGTTTTGGGCTGGTGGTACTCCTGGTCTGATAGTGTAGGAATTATCTTCACCATCCTGATCATTCTGCAAATCATCAAATGGCGTTTCCGGAAATTACTGAAACAGAAAGAGTATCTGGCCCGGATCGTGGATGAAAGGACAATTGAACTCCGGGTTCAGCGGGACCAGATCATGAAGGAATCCAAAGAACTGTCAGATGCGCTGGAGGCATTAGCAGAGGCTCAGGATGAATTAGTCAGAAGTGAACGTCTGGCAACGGTAGGGAACCTGACGAAAGGATTACTGGACCGTATCCTGAATCCGGTCAACTACATCAATAATTTCGCTGACCTGAACATCGACCTGCTGAAACAGTTAGAGAAAAACCTGAAGGATAAAGAGGTGGTAATGCCACAGGAATTATATGAGGACACGACAGAGATCATTTCTATGATCACCGGTAACCTTTCCAAGATCACAGAGCATGGAGCCAATACGGTCCGGATCGTGAAAGCGATGGAGGAGTTGATGAAAGACCAGAAAGCCCATATGGTCCCGGCAGATATCAACAACCTGTGTAAAGTGAATCTGGACGTGATCGCCAAACAATATCAGGATGAAATAGCGGAACATAAAATAAGGATTAGTTTTGAGCGCCTGAGCCTGTCCCTGATGATCGATATGAATATTGAACAGATGAGCAAGGTGTTAGTCAATCTGTTGCATAATAGCATGTATGCTATCCTGAAGAAAGCAGCGAAACAGAACTATCAACCGGAGATTAGGGTTAAGCTTGAAAAGCAGAACAGTTCCGTTTCGATTAAAGTCTATGACAATGGAAATGGAATTGAGGAGAGTATTAAAGGGAAGATCTTTGAACCCTTCTTTACGACTAAACCTACCTCACTGGCATCCGGTACCGGTTTGTATTTAAGCCGGGAGATCGTGTTGAACCATAAGGGCACGGTCACGGTGGAAAGTGAAAAGGATCAATTTACAGAAGTGACAGTCACACTACCGATATATCAAAACGTGGAAAACAATGGAAGATGAATTAAAGAAAAGGATCGATTATCTGGAAATGCAGTTAAAAAACCAGGACAGGCTGGCCTCTCTGGGTTTATTAAGTGCCGGGATTGCGCATGAGATACAGAATCCTCTGAACTTCGTGATCAATTTCAGCAAATTGTCTTCAAAGCTATTGAATGACCTCGAAGATCTCCTCCAGGAAATAGACGATAGGATACCGGAAAAACAGAAAGAGGAGCTGGAAGAGATCCTGGAGGATCTATCCGGGAACATGACGAAAATAAAAGAAAATGGGGACCGTGCCTCCAGCATTGTAAGAAATGTGCTGTTACATGCCCGGGGGAAAGAGGATGAGTTCATATTGACCAATCTGAAGAAACTGATTAAGGAATATGTCTGGCTTGCCTATCATGCGGTCCGCTCCAATAATAAGAGTTTTAATGTTTGCATAGAAGAAGACTACGCGGAAGATGTCCCGGAAGTGAAGGTGGTTCCGCAGGATTTCAGCCGTGCCGTACTGAACATTATGAATAACGCCTGTTATGCAGTCTATGGAAAGTCAAAAAGGGCCTTGCCGGAACCTTATCAGCCGACAGTCAAAGTTCGTTTATGGAAGGAGGATGATTGGGTGAAACTTTCGGTGGAGGATAATGGACCGGGGATAGCGGAAGAAGTGATACCGAAACTTTTCAAACCATTTTATACGACTAAACCTGTAGGAGAAGGAACAGGATTAGGATTGTCAATCACTAAAAGTATTGTAGAAGATAAACACTATGGTAAAGTAGAGGTGGACACCAAACTCAATGAATTCACCCGTTTCACGATCTCACTACCGGTCAAAAAATAAGAGGGAAAACTGTATGGCTATTAAGATATTGAGTGTAGACGACGAACAGGATCTGGAAATATTATTGACGCAATATTTCCGGCGTAAAATAAAAAAAGGAGAATATGAATTCTCTTTTGCTCACAATGGTTTGGAAGCTCTTCAGATGATCCTGGCCAATCCGGATTATGATATTATTCTGAGTGATATTAATATGCCGGAGATGGATGGCCTGACTTTGTTGACTAAGATCAATGAATTGCGTAATCCGGCGATGAAGTGTATCATGGTGTCTGCCTATGGAGATATGGAGAATATTCGTATTGCCATGAACCGCGGAGCGTTTGACTTCACGACCAAACCGATCAATCTTGAAGATATGGAACGCACCATCGAAAAGGCGGTGGAGCAGATCCAATTTATTAAGAATGCCCAACAGGAGCATACCCAGTTGAAGCCAATCCAGTCAGACCTGAATGTGGCACGTGAGATACAACAGACGATCCTGCCAAAGAAATTTCCTCCCTATCCGGAATTAACCTCTTTTGATATCTATGCCTCTATGAGTGCCGCGAAATATGTGGGAGGTGACTTCTATGACTTTTTCCGTATCGATAACGACCGGTTAGGTTTTGTGGTGGCCGACGTATCAGGTAAGGGGGTTCCTGCGGCTATTTTTATGGCGATCAGCCGTACGGTGGTGCGGGCCATTGCTCAAACCGAGAACTCTGCGGCTAAATGTATGCAGAGAGCCAACGATATTCTTTGCCAGGAAAGTGTCAATGATATGTTTGTGACCGTTTTTTTATGGGATCCTGAATATCAATACCGGGGTGGTGACTTACTGCAACGCCGGGCATAATCCCCCGATCTGGATTGATAGAGGGGGAGAGGTCTCTCCGTTACCTTTGACCCATGATCTGGTGCTGGCTGCTATGGAAGATAAACAGTATCATGAAAAAGAGATCATCCTGAATCCGGGGGATAGCTTGTTCCTTTATACGGACGGAGTGACGGAAGCGAACAATCTGGCGGGTGAGTTATATGGAGATAACCGCCTGCTTGAAAACTGTAAAACCTATACCGGACTCTCCCCACGGGAGATCGTAAGCAGCATTACCCACTCAGTCTCTACGTTTGCGATGGGTGCTGTCCAGTCAGATGATATCACCCTGCTGGCAATCCGTTACAACGGCTAAGAAAGAAAAGAAAAGAAAAACAAAGGGATTTCTCCGGAAAAGCCCGGACTTTTTTCTGAAACGATAGGGACCTTTTTTGAAAAAGGTCCCTATCGTTTTTGTTTTAGTTCGCTTTCTTATTGGCAGGGAATGGGCTGAGCCCGATCTACAATTTTGGCCGGGAGGGATATGGCTAAGGCCGATCTTTGATTGCAACCAGTCCTGTCCGGAAGATTTTTGCGAAGGGGATCTTTATCTCTTAAGTCCCGCAGGGACGGCACATAGTAGCCTGGGACGCAAGTCCCAGGT
>JAJQEE010000056.1:0-1419 GCA_021201865.1 Tannerellaceae bacterium
GAGTATAGAACCGGGCTTTCTTTATGATCTATATTATAATAGAATACAGACATTTCATTTTTCTGCCTTTCTTATTCTATCACATCACAGTCCGTATTATCACGTCCGAACTTTTTGGACCATTGCATATTTTCCGTTGGATTGGCTCCCTTTACTTCTTTACTACGGGCTCTTCCCAACTCTCTTTCCAGATTTCTTACAGCATCTTCCGTACGCTCTGTGCCGGTAGGCTGTAGATCGATCAGACCGTTTGTTTCTTCTACAAACGTTTGAGGCTGATCAATTTTTTGCCATTCTTCTCCTAAGCGGCTACTGGGTCCCTGATTCCAGGGTCCGGTTGCATCTTCTTCCGGAGACATATTAAAATACAGATTACTATATTTAGGATCCCCCTGCATAATTCCCGGAGGGAAATTTGGCTGAATGGTTTCCAGTGCTGCTTCAAATTGCTGGAAGTGGGTGATCTCCCGTGTCATCAGAAAACGTAACGTATCTTTTACATATTCATCATCGGTAAATTTGATCAGATATTCATATACGATTTTAGCACGGGACTCTGCAGCAATATTGGAACGCAGATCCACTGTCAAATCTCCATTCGCATTTACATACGCACCGCTCCAGGGTGTTCCGTTACTATCTGTAACAGATGGGCCACCTCCTGTCAATACACAAAACTGAGGATTATATAAAGCCTGATGAATGTAATTTTCTTTTGAAGCTTTGCCATCCAGAAAATCCATCATTTCCATATCTTCCATCGTATTCTTTAATTCACCGTTTATTCCCGTCAGAAGCATTTGGATGGTTGCTCCAACGATCTCTAGGTGACTAAACTCTTCCGTTGCAATATCCATCAGCATATCATATTTATCAGGATACGCATTTCTACAACTGAACGCCTGCACAAAATATTGCATGGCTGCTTTTAATTCTCCATTTCCTCCACCAAATTGCTCCAACAATAAACGGGCAAAACGTGGATCGGGTTTGGTAACCCTTGCATTATACTGTAACTCTTTTGAATGATAAAACATACATTTTGGGAATTTAAGTTAATTAAATTTATCTGTACAAAAAAAGCCTCCCGAAAGAGGCTTTTTAGTTAGCCATTTGCCTTATCTTCAGCACGATCCGCCAGGTTATCTACTTTTTCTTTTCCTGCATCTATGCCATCCACAATTTTTTGTTTTGCTTTATCCAAAAATTTACTTGTGGATTCACACATATGTGAAATTGATTCACGATCCATTTTCTTGTTGCACATATAAGCAAGTGCTACACCTGTGGCGATGCCTAAAATAAATCTACCCATAATTTTTTTTCATTTATGATTTGACAATTACGAACTTAATATTGCTGCTATAACGGTTGTAACCTGCTTTTTGTTCAAAGTTTAAATGTATAATAATCTAGAAG
>JAJQEE010000056.1:1429-29206 GCA_021201865.1 Tannerellaceae bacterium
GTTTTTATGGGTAGCCATTTATAGGTTAACATCAGTAATAACATTAAATAAATTAAGATCATGGGGATATTAGGATCAATTATTATAGGAATACTGGCAGGTTTTTTAGCCGGCAAAATTTATAAAGGAAGAGGTTTCGGATTAGTGGTTAATCTGATCGTGGGATTGATCGGAGCCTTATTGGGAGGATGGATCTTTGGATTATTAGGGTTAGCAATTAATAGCGTAATCGGTTCCCTGATCAGCGCCACTATCGGTGCGGTCGTTCTTTTATGGATTGTCTCTCTGTTTAACAGAAGGGTTTAACCACTCATTCTATTTTTCCGGATGTAAGATCTTTGCAACCTCACATCCGGAAAAAATAAATGTATTACTTTTGTTATGTTTTTCCTGTGCATATATAGGGAATCTAACATACAGTAAGTACATATGAGAACATATCTTATTCTTCTCTCCTTTTTAATTATCCCTTTTTTCTTTTCTGAAGCCCAGAATAGTATAGAAACTTATATTGAACAAGGGATTGAGTTACATGACCAGGGTAATTATAAAGAGGCGATAGACATTTATAAAAAGGCTTTGGAAGAATATCCGGAATCCATGCTCCTCTATTATGAGGTTGCCCTGAGCTATCTTTCCTTAACCAATTATGAAGAGGCTATCCGGTGGAGTGAAAGAGCGCTCGAGGCTAAAGACAAAGTAGATAATACTTCCCTTGTCTATTCGGTGATGGCATCCGCCTATGATAATTGGGGAAAATACGAAGAGGCCATCCGGATCTTTGACCGGGGGATTCAGGAAGATCCGGATAATTACCTACTCTATTTTAACCAAGGCATTACCTATCGGAAAATGGGCGAAGAAAAAGAGGCGATGATCTCTTTCTTTCAGGCGCTGACCCTATTTCCACTTCATCTTTCCACACTTTACCATTCAGCCGGCTTATTAGCAGAGAACGGATATCCGGGAATGGCTTTCTATAATTACTGCTTTTTTTATTATTTGAACCGGATACGGAGAGAAGCCGTTCCGCTCTGGAAAACCTACTGAATTTAAATAAAGAGAAAAGCCCGGCTCCTCTCTTCACCATTACCGACTCCAACTTCCGGCTGAGTGGCAATGAACCGATGAACCGTCTGGTTATCAACCAGGAATCATCTTCTCCATATGCCCGGTTATATCATACGTTAAGAGGATTAGAAGAACATATGAAAGAATGGAATAACAAAGACTTTCCCAAAATCTACCAATCTTTTTACCTCCCTTTTTTCACCACCTGATTACATCCGGACATTTGGAAGCATTCTGTAGAAAAGCGACTGCGATCATGGACGGATCTTCTGCCAACTGGATCTCCAAAAATGAAGGAAAGATCACAGAGCTACATGTATGGGTCAATCTTTTCTGGCAGGAATTTATGGACTAACCCTTTAATCCAGCCATTTTCCCCGTTTTTTGATTACCTGGATCAAGGCTGGTATATTGGATAGTATGATAATCAGAATGATCACCCATTTCAGATTGTTTTGTACGATTGAAAAGCCTCCCAGATAGAATCCGGCATAAGTCAGGGAGATCACCCAGATAAGCGCACCGGAAACATTATAATTCACAAAATAGCTGTAGTTCATCCGTCCCATACCTGCCACAAAGGGGGCAAATGTGCGTACGAACGGAATGAACCGGGCCAGTATGATCGTTTTTCCACCGTATTTCTCATAAAAACGATGTGTTCTGTCCAGATGCTTCTTTTTAAAGATCCTGGAATTCGGATCCTGTAAAAGCCGCTCTCCGAATCGTTTTCCAATCCAATAATTACAGGTATCTCCTAAAATAGCGGCAAGGATTAATAAAAAAGCCACTATATGCACATTCATCGTATTTGTCGGCATCGCAGCCAGTGTTCCGGTAACAAAAAGCAGTGCATCTCCGGGTAAAAAAGCTGCGACAACCAGCCCTGTTTCACAAAAAACGATCAGAAATAGGATAGCATATATCCAGTTCTCATATACTAAGATCATATGTTCCAGATAAATATCGATCCGGAAAATAAAATCCAGAAATGAATCCGCGTATTCCATTTAGATGATTGATTTATGATCTTTTTGTTTTGCGACTGTAAACATAGGAAAAAAACCGCATTATTATGTAAGGAATAAAGAATTCGCTACCTTTGTAGCCATTTGTAATAAGAAATAATAGAACTGAACACATGAGCGATATCAAAACAAACGAAGAGGAAGGTAAAAAGAGTCTGAACTTCATTGAAGCGATGGTAGAGAAAGATCTGGCAGAAGGTAAAAATGACGGTAGAGTGCAGACCCGTTTTCCACCGGAACCAAATGGTTACCTTCATATCGGGCATGCAAAAGCCATTTGTCTTGACTTTGGTATCGCTGAACGTTACAACGGGATTTGTAACCTTCGTTTTGATGATACAAATCCGGTAAAAGAGGATGTGGAATATGTGGATTCTATCAAAGAAGATATTGAATGGTTAGGATTTAAATGGAATGAGATCTTTTATGCTTCCGACTATTTTCAACAATTATATGATTTTGCCGTTCAACTGATTCGGGAGGGTAAAGCGTATGTGGATGAGCAGAGTTCAGAAGTGATTGCACAACAAAAAGGAACTCCGACACAGCCTGGCGTTGAAAGCCCTTACCGCAACCGTCCTGTGGAAGAGAGCCTGGATCTGTTTGCCCGGATGAACCAGGGGGAATTCGAAGAAGGCAGTATGATCCTTCGTGCGAAAATTGATATGGCGTCTCCGAATATGCATTTCCGCGACCCGATCATGTACCGGATCATTCATCATCCTCACCATCGCACGGGATCTACCTGGCGAGTGTATCCGATGTATGACTTCGCCCACGGCCAGAGTGATTATTTTGAAGGTGTTACTCATTCTTTATGTACGTTAGAGTTTGAAGTTCATCGCCCTTTATATGACTACTACATTGATCTGTTAAATGATAACGACAACTACCGTCCGCGTCAGATTGAATTTAACCGTCTGAACCTGACCTATACGGTCATGAGTAAACGTAAGTTGCTGCAATTAGTTAAAGAGGGCTTAGTCAACGGTTGGGATGATCCCCGTATGCCAACGATTTGCGGATACCGGCGTCGTGGATTTACCCCTCAGGCAATCCGTAATTTTATTAAGAAAATCGGCTATACAAAATATGATGGTATTATCGACATGGCTTTATTGGAACACTCCGTACGGGAAGATCTGAACCTGACAGCTCCACGTGTTTCTGCTGTGTTAGACCCGGTAAAACTCATTATTACCAACTATCCGGAAGGAACCGTTGAAATGATGGAGGCGATCAATAATCCGGAAAATCCGGAAGCCGGTTCTCATAAAATAGCATTCACCCGTGAACTTTTTATTGAGCGGGAAGATTTTATGGAAGAAGCTCCCAAGAAATTCTTCCGCATGACCCCGGGACGTGAGGTAAGATTAAAAAATGCTTATATCGTCAATTGCACCGGATGCAGGAAGAATGAGGCCGGAGAAATTATAGAGATCTATGCCGAATATGATCCGATGACCAAAACCGGTATGCCGGAAAGTAACCGGAAGGTAAAAGGGACCTTACACTGGGTATCAGTGGAACATAGTCTTCCGGCAGAAGTTCGTTTGTACGACCGTCTGTTCCTTGCAGAAAATCCTGCGGAAGAAAAAGAGAAAGAGTTACAGGAACTGTTAAACCCGGAATCTCTTACTGTGCTGACAAACTGTAGAATAGAGATGGAACTGGCAAATGCCAAACCATACGATCACTTCCAGTTCCAGCGTCTGGGTTATTTTAACCTGGACCCTGACAGCCAGGAGGGTAAATTGATCTTTAACCGAACCGTATCTTTAAAAGATAACTGGAGCAAGGTTAAGGAGAAAGCATAAAGACAAGAAGTTAGAGGAAAAAATTTATATGAGAAAAAATGATGTCTCCAAACTACTTAACCGCTATTTGTCTGCACTGGATGAGGGAAAAGAACCTTACTTTGATGCAGATGAAATAGATTTTCTGTTAGATAGTTTTGAAGAATCTGAAGAATATACTCATTACGAAGGAGTTTTATTTTTAGGACTAAAGCTCCACCCGGGAAGTATAGAGCTGAAGATCAGAGAATGCAAGCTTTATATGTATAAAGAAAATTACGATAAAGCTTTAAAACTCGCCCATACCATTACCGATACTCACAACCAGGACCTGGATATGGTACGGCTGGAATGTTACTGTGCATTAGATCAGTATACCCAGGCACTCGAATATATCGAAGAGCTGATCCGGGGAAACTGTGACTATACAGAAGCTATTTTTGAATTTATTGTTCCGGTCCTGAGTGACCTGGAGATGAATACGGAAGCACGGGACCTCATCAACCGGGGATTGATACTCTATCCTGACAATCTGATCCTTCAGGATGAATTATGTTATTTATTGGAATTGGAAGGAGATTTTCCGGAGGCAATCAGACTATGTAATCACCTGATCGATAAAAATCCCTATTCAAACGACTATTGGTTCACTTTAGGTCGATTACACTCGATGGTAGGGGATTTTGATAAAGCGATAGAAGCTTTTGATTTCGCATTGGCCTGCGATGATTCGGACATTGAATTAAATATCCTGAAAGCCTATTGTCTTTTCATGAATGAAAACTATCAGAAAGCGATTGACACCTATATGGAGATCGCCCAGGACGATGAATCACGGGAACGGATCAAGCCTTTAATGGCGGAATGCTACATCAAACTGGAACAATATGAAAAGGGTTATGAGATTATTAAAGAGGTGATCCGGCAGGAAAAGCAAATGATCGACCCTTCCACTTACATCAATTTCATTCGCTGTTGCGTAGAAACAGACCGTGAACAGGAAGCCGGAGATGCATTGTTAAAAGCAGCAGAGGTCTTTCCGGAAAATATCCGTATTCTATCTTTACTCGCACTCACCTACCTGGAAAATGGGAAAGAGGAGATGGCTATGTCTGTCACCGACAAAATATTCAGCCAGTTAGAAAAGGAGAATGAAGAGATGGATGGTGACCTGAAAACACTGTTTCAGAAAGGACAGTATTTTCACTTTGAAGGCAATCTGAAAAAAGCTTTACAGTATTATAAAAAAGTCATACAGATCAAAGAAGATACTCCTTATATGCATCTTCAAATGGCTATTGCTTATTTCTCTTTAGGGGATATGGAACTGTTCGGTAAGCACTTTCGTAAAACAACCCATGAAGATATGATGGCTTACCTGAAATTCACCAATCTGGACCCGGAAGATATAAAAAGCAATGCGATCCCTAAGCATATTCCACCCGAAGATTTAGTGAAAGAATTCCTGAATAATAAAGATAATAATAACTGATCTATACAAATGGAGAAAAAGAGAAATCCTAAAGAGTACGGAATGTTAGTGGCTAAAGGAATGGCAATGGGTGCCTCGGATGTAGTGCCTGGCGTTTCCGGAGGAACGATCGCATTTATCACCGGTATTTATGAAGAGTTGCTTGACTCCATTAAAAGTATCAATGCTTCTAACCTCAAATTGCTTTTTACAGGTAAGATCAGAACCTTCTGGAAAAATATAAATGCGAACTTTCTGGTTGCCTTAGTTTCCGGTATTGGGATCAGTATTTTCTCACTGGCTAAAATAATCACCTGGCTGTTAGAGTTTCATCCAATGGTGGTATGGCCTTTTTTCTTTGGCCTGGTGCTTGCTTCTACCTGGGTCGTTGCCAAAGAGGTGACTCAATGGAACTGGAAAACGATTCTTTACTTCCTTGCAGGAGCCATTATCGCTTATTATATCACGGCAGCGACTCCCAAGGAACAAGCAGAAAATTTATCCCTTTTATTTGTTTTTATTTCTGCGATGATCGCTATTTGTGCCATGATTCTACCGGGTATCTCAGGCAGTTTTATCTTAGTTTTGTTAGGAGCCTACAAATATGTGATGGAAGCCGTTAAGAATCTGGATATATTAGTCATTCTGGTGTTTGTTTGCGGTGCTTTCCTCGGGATCACCTCCTTTGCCCGGTTACTTTCTTTTGCTTTGAAACACTACCATAATACGACATTATCGATTCTTGCTGGTTTTATGCTGGGGTCTCTGAATAAAGTATGGCCCTGGAAAAACCCGGTAACAGAAGTCAATATTTTACCGGATCATTTTGTCTGGCAAGGATTCGGATTAATGATAATCGGCTTCTGCTTAGTTTATTTCCTGGACAAATTATCCTCCAAAGAAGCCTAATCAGATTTTATTATATACACCTTATATCTCTACGTACAAACTAAATAGATGTATCATGAAAACACCCATTGTCAATGTTGGTATATTGACTGAACAAACTATTTACTTCGTTTTAAAAGGAGCCTATACGGAAAACGAAAAATCTTTTTCCGGTGAACAACACGTGTCCTTCCGGGAAGGGAAAATATGCTTCCATGACCAGCTCTATGAAAGCCTTCTGTTTATACCCGGTTCAGAGGAAGCCTCCTTTGTGATCCGGGATGTGACCATCGGAGTGGATTTCCACTGGGAACGGAAAGAAGACCAGGAGTTCCAGGGCGCTCTGAAATTACTTGCTGATCAAGAGGGTATTGTGGTAATCAATCAGATAAATATTGAAAACTATCTGATCAGTGTGATCTCCTCCGAAATGAGTGCTACCGCTACCAAAGAATTCCTGAAAGCCCATGCAGTGATCTCCCGGAGCTGGCTACTGGCCCAAATTGAAAAAAACACCCGGTTAACCCGGACGGAAGAATCATATCAAAGTTGCTACGAAAATAAGGATGAACTGATCCGTTGGTATGACCGGGAAGATCATACCCTTTTCGATGTATGTGCAGACGACCATTGCCAGCGTTATCAGGGAATCACCAAAGCTTCTACAGAGATCGTCAGAGAAGTGATCTCTGAAACAAGCGGAGAGATCCTTACCAGTGACGGGAACATATGCGATGCCCGTTTCTCCAAATGCTGCGGGGGAGTAACGGAGAAGTTTGAATCCTGTTGGGAGCCTGTCCCACACTCCTATCTGACCACACTCCGGGATAGTAAACAGAGTACCTATCCGGATCTAACCTTAGAAACAGAAGCGATCCACTGGATCCGGACTGCTCCGGAAGCATTCTGCCATACCAAAGACAAAGCAATCCTCAGCCAGGTTTTGAATAACTATGATCAGGAGACAACGGATTTCTACAGGTGGGAGGTGACCTATTCACAGGAACAACTATCAGAACTGATCTGCCGGAAAAGCGGCAGGGATTTTGGAGATATTCTTGATCTCAGCCCTTTGGAAAGAGGTACCTCCGGACGCATTCAAAAGCTCAGGATTGTGGGAAGTAAACAGACCTTTACGATCGGCAAAGAATTAGAAATCAGAAGAACTTTATCAGAAAGTCATTTATACAGCTCTGCTTTTATTGTAGAAAAGCAATCAGTGACAGACCGGGTCCCCGGACAGTTTATCCTGAAAGGAGCCGGATGGGGCCATGGAGTTGGTTTATGCCAGATCGGAGCAGCAGTGATGGGAAATAGTGGATATACTTATCAGCAAATCCTGACCCACTACTTCAAAAACGCAGACATAGAGAAAAGGTACTAAAAAATACCCAGACTATCCGGATGGATAGCCTGGGTAATAAATGTTTACCTAATACCGGTTTACGTCTAAACCGGATAACAACTCTCACGAGCTGGAGTTTTGACTAAGAAAGAATAAAAAGGTTTAATGAGAATACAAAAAAATTAATAAAAAAATTTCCTTTTTCTGTAAGTATCCCTCAAAACCCCTTGCTAAAAGATTAGTGTAACTATTTTATTATCTTTGTCCGGGAATAAAAAATACCCCTTATGAACAGTTACACGATTCTCCTGATTATAGGTATCTATTTTGGAGTATTACTATTAATATCTTATATCACCGGCAGAAAAAATACGGGTAATGACGCCTTTTTTTTAGGGAACAGGAAATCTCCCTGGTATATTGTTTCTATCGGAATGATCGGGACTTCCCTGTCCGGTGTTACGTTTGTTTCGGTTCCGGGTATGGTTCGTAGCATTGATATGACCTATATGCAAACCGTTCTGGGATTCTTCGTTGGTTATGTGCTGATCGCACAGATATTATTACCTCTCTATTACCGTTTACAACTGACTTCTATCTATTCCTATCTGGATAAACGGATCGGAAAGCACAGCTACAAGACCGGAGCCTCTTTTTTCCTTTTATCCAAGATCGTTGGAGCCGCGGCCCGCCTCTATCTCGTAGTACTGATTTTGCAGAATTATGTATTTGATACCTGGAAGGTTCCTTTTGCTGCAACCGTCATACTAAGTATTTTTCTGGTTTGGTTATATACTTATAGAAGCGGTATCAAAACTATTATCTGGACTGATACGCTTCAGGCGTTTTGCCTTGTTGCAATGCTGATCATTATTATCTGGAAAGTAAAAGAGAGTATGTCCTTAGATATGCCGGGAATGATACAAACATTAACAGAAAGTCCTCATTTCCGGATCTTTGAATTCAAGGACTGGCATAGTACCCAACATTTTGCCAAGCAATTCTTCAGCGGAATTTTCATTACCATCGTTATGACCGGACTGGATCAGGATATGATGCAAAAAAACCTATCCTGCAAAAACCTGAAGGAAGCCAAAAAAAATATGTATACTTATGGGTTTGCGTTCACTCCGGTTAATTTTCTATTCCTTTCTTTAGGAGTTTTACTACTGACATTAGCTTCTCAGCAAAATATTCCTCTTCCGGCTTTAAATGATGATATTTTACCCATGTTCTGCACTTCCGGCATCTTAGGAGAATCTATTCTGATCTTTTTTACGATCGGTATTATCGCGGCTGCTTTCAGTAGTGCGGACTCTGCGTTAACAGCTTTAACAACTTCTTTCTGTGTGGACATGTTAGGAGTGGAAAAAGAAGAAGCTGCACAGGCTAAAAAAACCCGGTTAAAAGTGCATCTGCTGATCTCCGTACTTTTTGCCATTATCATTTTGATATTTAAAGCAGTGAACAGCCGTAGTGTAATCGACGCCATCTACATGATTGCTTCTTATACATATGGACCTTTATTAGGCTTATTCCTTTTTGGACTTTTTACTAAAAAGCAGGCCCGTGATAAATATGTTCCTTATATTTGTATCCTCTCACCCATTCTCTGTTTTGCACTGGATTATCTGATCAAACAGCATACGGGATATGTCTTCAGTTATGAAATGTTGATGATAAATGGGGGATTAACGTTTGCAGGATTATGGATCACCTCCATAGGCAAACAAATATACACAAAACTACCAAAATAAAAATAGATGGAAATTAAAAGTGCAGAGTTCGTTATCAGTAACACAGCGGTAGAAAAATGTCCGGAAGGAACCAAACCGGAATATGCATTTATCGGACGAAGTAATGTGGGAAAATCTTCCCTTATCAATATGCTGACTAACCGGAAGGGGTTAGCCATGACCTCCCAGAAACCCGGAAAAACCCAGTTGATCAACCACTTCCTCATTAACAATGAATGGTATCTGGTCGATCTTCCCGGTTACGGATATGCTCAGCGTGGAAAAGAGGGACGGGAAAATATCCGTCGCATCATAGAAAATTACATTCTGGAACGGGAACAACTGACCTGCCTGTTCCTCTTGCTGGATTGCCGGCATGAACCTCAGAAAATAGACCTGGAGTTTATGGAATGGTTAGGAGAGAATGGGATCCCTTTCTCTATTATCATTACTAAAACAGATAAAATCAGTAAAGGACGCCTGAAAGAGAATATGAGAATCTATCAGGAAAAATTACTGGAAAGCTGGGAAGAACTTCCCCCCTTCTTTTATTCTTCCTCTGAAAAGAGAGAAGGACGGGAGGAGATTCTGAACTATATCGCAGAGATCAATAAAAGTTTATAAAACAAAGGAGTCCAAAAAATTGGACTCCTTTGTTTTTATGAGTGAATTATACCTCAATAAGTCACTTTCAGACCCATAAAATAACTTCGGGGAATACCCGGCCCATAAATATATCCGGAATCACGGTCCGGTCCCTGATCAAAATCAGATTGATAGGCATAAATATGTTCTGAACACCTCCATTTAACTGTAAAGTAACTGTTTTAGTGACGGGAATATCATACGCCAGCTTCATATTCATATCAAAAAAAGAGGGAGTTTTCTCTTCCCGGTCTTCCGGAATGTATCCTTCAAAGTGCTGTACCAACATACTGCCCGTATAAGTTCCGGTCAGGGAAACGGTCAGTTGTTTCACCGGAGTGAAAGTAGAGGTAAAATACCCATACACATCCGGAGCCCGGAACATCTTTTTTTGTGGTTCGATCTCCTCATTCTCACTCCACTGTTCAGCCTCCTTGTATCTGCTTCGTTGAATAGTCGCACCGGCCTGGAACTGCGTCCAGGAATAGACTGCCTTGGCTTCCAGATTCACACCCATTACACGGGCACCCTTCCCATTCCGGCGCTCCAGGATCAGATTATTCTGTTTATCCCGTTCTTTCTCTTCCAGAATAAAGACATTCCGCAGATCCGTATAAAAACCTTCTACTAAGAAATTAGTCTGTACCGCACCGAAACGGCGATAAAAATCGACTGAAGTACTCAAACTCTGGGAATTCTCCTCCTTCAGATCCGGCGAAAGCTGAATAATAGCCACATCCCCTCCTACGGCTGTAATATGCAGATCTTCATCAAAAGCCTGGGGAGCACGGAACCCACTGGAATAAGAGAAACGCAGATTAATATCCGCAGTCGGATTGTAGCGGACATTGGCACGAGGGCTAAAGATCACATGATCGATCAGATTATGTTTATCCAACCGGGCTCCCAACAGGAAACTCCAGCGCGCATTTTTCCACTCATTCTGAAAAAAGGCACTTCCTATATGAACAGTCTGCTCAATGGTCCGGTTATATCCCAGCATTTCATCCTGCAAATCATCATAATTATATTCTAATCCCCCGGTAAATTCGGCCGGCATAAACAGACATTGGTCCCATTCGTAGGAATACTGCCCACCTCCGACAAAGGTCATATCAGTGGTATGCCCATAAGCATTCGGATCCTGCCCGGCTCCATAATAACTCTCACGTTTGGTATGCTGCGCGGAAGTATAAAGATTCACACGATGTTTATAGTCTTTAGAGAAAACATCAAATTTCAATCCTCCCCCATTAATATTATGATCTGTCTGTTCTGTAATATCTGTTTCATGAGGAGGCAGATCCAACAGGTTACCCCCCCGGCGGAACTCTGTAATATTGTGATACTCAAATGTCAGCTTCGAATAGGTACTGGTTTTCAGGTAAGAACGTAATCCAATTGTTTTAGCATTTAATTTACCTAACTCTGAAAAACCATCTCCATCATGATCATAGGAAGCCCGTTGACGGTTCTGACCAAAAAATATAAACGCCCGCTTTGTGGTCATCTGTAACCAGCGAAGCATTTACAGTGGTATTGTTATCCGGCCGGCTACCTCCTACCATGGTTAATGAGTGAGCAAACTGGGCCGAATTCCGCATGGGTTCTTTCGTTATGATATTGATTGTACCGGCAATAGCAGAAGAGCCAAATAAAGCAGAACCTCCCCCCCCCTCATGATCTCTACTCTTTCGATCATATTAGCCGGGATCTGTTCCAGCCCATACACTCCGGTTAAGGCGCTGAAGATAGGACGGCTGTCCACCAGGATTTGAGTATAGGGCCCTTCGAGTCCATTAATACGAACCTGCTGGAATCCACAGTTCTGGCAATTATTTTCTACCCGGACTCCCGGCTGAAAGTTCAACCCGTCTGCCAGAGAGGTAGCATGAGTCGCTTCAAAAGTCTTACCATCCAACACATTTACCAGCGAAGGAGCCAGGCGGCGGGTCGTTTCATTCCGGTTGGCAGAAACCACTACTCCATCTAAGGAAACGGCATCTTCTTCCGCGTCAAAATTAATTTCTACCGTCTTTCCTTTTCTGATCGATACATTTTTTTCTATTGTTTTATACCCGATAGACTTCATAACCAGAGTGAATTTGCCTTCCGGAAGATTTTTCAGATAGTAGTGTCCGGTAGCATCGGTCATCGTTCCGATAGTAGTTCCTTTCACATATACATTCATATAGGATAAATGTTCTCCCGTTTTTTTATCTAAAATATGTCCTACAATATTACCATCGGAAGGATTCAGAGGTAGATCATCCGCCTGAACAAAGCAAAAAGCGGAACACACCAAAAAAAGAGACAAAATAATCTTATTTAATATGGATTTCATTAATCGTTTTATTTGTTAAAGTTATATATAGCATATCAGATCTTCTATGCTTCATTCCACATGTAGCATATACAAATCTGAAAGGGGTAAATAAAATATAGAGAATATAGACCACCTTAGATCATGCGACAGGAGGCGCACGCAGGGAGCAAACTCCCTGATAAGAAATAGAATGGCCCGGGTCACCCGGCTGTTTAGTAAGGTCTGCTAATGATTGAGCATAAAAATGAAGATTTACCAGTAGGATGCCGGCAGATTCTATCTGAATAGTAGATAGATCCTGAAAGAGGTAAATCTCTGCGGAAGAAGTATGATGATGAGAGGTATCACCGGCTGCCTTTTTAAAAGGGTGAGTATGTACAACCGCAATTCCATTTTCAATATGAACATGGGTAAAGACATGGACACTACTATAATAAGCTATAAATAACAGCGTTACGAACCACTTCAAATATGTTTTTTCACACTCCTTCACTGTAAACATTCTATCGGCGGCAAAGGTATATAATAAATATTTAATTATCAAAAGTTTAACCATATACCTATCCAGGATTGGATTTTGCTCCCGTTTATTATACATAGAGAATCCATACACATAGTCTTATAGATACTATCTATGAAAGGATTTATAAATAAAATCCGTTTTTTACTAATAAATTGTTACTTTTGCATCCGGTTATAGGTACAAACAAAAAGATGTAAATAAAAAGTCTATGGCAAAAGTTACTAAAAAGATGCCTTACGGTATCACTCGGAAGGAAAACCGGGAAAAATTGAAGTTGTTCCAACCAAACCATATAGTACTCAGGCAGATCTTTCACTCGCTTATTCTCCCGGAGTGGCTGAGCCCTGTCTCGAAATAGAAAAAAATCCGCTGGACGCTTATAAATATACAGCAAAAGGGAATCTGGTCGCTGTTATTTCAAACGGTACAGCCGTATTAGGGTTAGGAGACATAGGAGCGATGGCCGGAAAACCGGTCATGGAAGGAAAAGGTTTATTATTCAAAATTTTTGCAGGTATTGACGTGTTCGATATTGAAGTTGACGAGAAAGATCCTGAAAAATTTATTCAGACTGTAAAAGCAATTGCCCCTACCTTTGGTGGTATTAACCTCGAAGATATTAAAGCTCCCGAATGTTTTGAAATAGAAGCACGCCTGAAAAAAGAGCTGGATATTCCGGTTATGCATGATGACCAGCATGGAACAGCCATTATTTCCGGTGCCGGATTAATCAACGCGCTGGAACTGACCGGTAAAAAGATTGATGAGGTCAGGATCGTGGTTAACGGAGCCGGAGCTGCTTCCATCTCCTGTACCAAATTATATGTCATGCTGGGAGCAAAAAAGGAAAACATTATCATGTGCGATAGCAAAGGAGTAATATCCATTCATCGTACGGATCTCAATGAAGAGAAAAAAGGTTTTGCAACCCAATTGGATATTAAAACGTTAGAAGAGGCAGTCGTGGGTGCAGATGTATTTCTGGAACTTTCAGTAGCGGATGTTCTGACGAAAAAGATGGTACAATCCATGAATGCGGATCCGATTGTATTTGCCCTGGCGAATCCGAATCCGGAGATCTCCTATGCAAACGCCATCTCTTCCCGGAAAGATATTATTTTTGCAACCGGACGTTCAGACTATCCGAATCAGATCAATAATGTACTGGGTTTTCCCTATATCTTCCGTGGAGCATTGGATGTACATGCTAAATCTATCAATGAAGAGATGAAGCTCGCAGCAGTATATGCGATTGCCGGACTGGCCAAAGAACCGGTTCCGGATGTGGTAAACGCGGCTTATAAACTGAAACGTACTTCATTCGGAAGGGATTATATTCTGCCTAAACCGCTGGATCCACATTTGCTGACCCATGTTTCCTGTGCCGTTGCCAAAGCTGCCATTGATTCCGGTGTCTCCCGCAAGACGATTACCGACTGGGAGGAATATGCAAATCATCTGCGTGAAATGATGGGATATGATAATAAACTTCTCCGCTCTTTCACCGATATGGCAAAAGCAAATCCAAAACGGGTTGTCTTTGCTGAAGCGAATCATGTGAATATGCTGAAAGCGGCTGTAGAAGCAAAACAGGAAGGGATTTGCGATCCGATCCTGTTAGGAAATGAAGAACGCCTGGCTAAAATGGCAGCGGAAGAGAACGTAAGTCTCGAAGGAATTGAAATTGTGAACCTGCGTCATGATCGTGAGAATGAAAGACGCTATAAATATGCCTCCATCCTGGCAGAGAAAAAAGCACGTGAAGGAGTGACCTATGAGGATGCCTGCGAAAAGATGGTAGACCGGAATGCTTTTGGTATGATGATGGTAGCTACCGGAGACGCTGATGCATTTGTGACCGGTGTATACAGCCGTTACTCTGAAGTGACTAAAATGGCTGAACAGATCATTGGTATCCGTCCCTCTTACAAACATTTCGGAGCCATGAACATCATTACCTGTAAAAAAGGCACCTTCTTTATTGCAGATACGCTGATCAACCGTCATCCATCCACAGAAGTATTGGTAGATGTGGCCCGTTTAACCCATGATGCAGTCAAATTCTTTGCACATGAACCGGTGATGGCCATGCTATCCTATTCCAACTTTGGCTCTGACAAACAAGGTAGCCCACGAAAAGTACATGAAGCGATTGAGATCCTGCATGCCGAACATCCGGAAGTAATGATTGACGGTGAAATGCAGGTAAATTTTGCATTCGACAGGAAATTGCGGGATAAGACCTATCCATTCAATAAGGTAAAGGACAAAGATGTGAACACGCTGATTTTTCCAAACCTCAGCTCTGCGAACAGTGCCTATAAATTACTATTGGAAATGGGAGTTGGAGAATCTATTGGTCCGATCCAGATGGGTCTGAATAAACCGATTCATTTCACGGACCTGGCAAGTTCTACCCGCGATATTGTTAATCTGACAACGGTTGCCGTTGTGGATGCGATCGTACAGGAACAGATCGAGAAAGGGAACTGATAAAATCATAACTAAAGAAAAAGCCAGGATATATATATGAATCGTTATATCCCGGCTTTTTCTTTACTCTATAATCAGAGAAAGAGCCTCTCAAAACTCTTTTTCATTCGCAAGATTCCACATATTCAGAAAAGAGGCTTTTGTAATATTAACCACCTTATCCCAGTTAATCTTATCCGTCTCATCTCCCGGCATATGATAATCCGGATGTCCGTCTGTATGGTACCAGATCACCGGTATATCCAATACAGCAAAAGAAGCATTATCACTTCCTCCTACCGGTCTGTCCCAGGGACGATAGTCCGGTTTCAGGTTCAATCCATAGGTTGTAATATCATTTTTTAACCAATCCCCGAAGACCGGATGTGCTTCCGTATAAAAATAGACTACATGCTCAGGAATATCTTCCTTATTATTCCGGCCGATCATATCAAAATTAAGATAGGCTTTCATTTTTGTTATGTCCGGACAGGTTTGTGTAAAGTATTTAGAACCTAATAAGCCTTTCTCTTCCCCATCCCAGAAAGCAAAGATCACCGTCCGTTCAGGCTGAACACCTGTTGCCAGAAAAGCACGGGCAATCTGTAAAACAGCAGACACACCAGAAGCATTATCATCCGCACCATTATAGATCTGATCACCATTCAGCATCGGATCAATCCCTAAATGATCATAATGAGCACCCACCATGACCCATTCATCCGGATTTTTCCCTTCAATCTTAGCCAGGATATTCCTCATAGCTAATTTCTGATGTACTTCCCGTGTGATCACAGCAATCGAATCAGGATGTACCTGAAACCGTTCCCGTCTCTGGCGTTCCCTATTATAAGCTTCAAAAGGGTGATAGTAATCATCACCCAAAGGCTCTATGCCTAATGCTTTCAGGCAGGAAACAATATAATTCCCCGCAATCCGACTTCCCCTGAATCCAGCTTCCCGTCCTTCCAGTTCATCACTGGCCAGAAATCCGATATGCGCTTCCGCAGTTTGTTGATTAATCACATTCAATCCCTTCTGCTCCGGCGTTTGAGCAAATGTGAAGGGAGAAATTACCATCCAGCACAGGATCCATACACTTACTTTCTTCATCTGTTATTTGGTTTAGATCTATTTTCCACAAAGATAAGGATATCTCTCCATATGAAAGGTATAAAAACAAAAAAGGCCTTCTTCGCCATTTTCATGCGCCGAAAGCCTGAGCCTCATTAAGTTCCTGCCTTACAACAGGAAACTATATCATACATTACATTTTGATCTTTTTAAAGCCGCAGCACTTAGTGCTGCATAGCCGCATTTGAATCAAGTTCTGCCATCAGACGACGGATCTTCGCATTTAACTGCTGACTCATCGCACCGTTACCAATTGATTGATAACG
Source organism: Tannerellaceae bacterium (assembly GCA_021201865.1). Taxonomy (GTDB): domain Bacteria; phylum Bacteroidota; class Bacteroidia; order Bacteroidales; family Tannerellaceae; genus UBA4116. The sequence goes on from JAJQEE010000056.1 coordinate 18,131, forward strand.
TTCTGCCTGATAACGTAACATTGCCAAAGTACGTAAACTTTTTTCATTTTTAGTCATCATCATAATCCTCATTAATTTATATGGTTCTCTTCGCTTAAAGAACCCATTATTAAACACCTAAACAATCTTTTATTTCATTTTTACACTACAAAGATAATACTTTTTTCTGAAAAACATGCTGAAAAACATATTTATTTTCTTCGAATTCTCAACTATTTGTGTAAAAGCATTGATAATGAGGCAATAGGGACTATAATAAAAAATCTAAAATAACTACAACACGCCAAGATGTTTTAAAGCATAGAAAACACCATCCTCATCGACCGAAGAAGTGACGTATTTAGCTGCCTGTTTTACCTCTTCCTCTGCATTTCCCATGGCTACACTCAAACCGGTATGTTTCAACATCTGAATATCATTTCCGCCGTCCCCAAAAGAAAGAGTCTCTTCGAGGGAGATCCCGAAATAGGCTATCATGTGATCGATTCCGACCCGTTTACTACTTCCGGCCGGAACCACATCCGTAAATAGCGGGGACCAACGGGTAGACTCACAATCCGGTAATAAGGCCATAATTCTTTCCTCCTGATGTTCTTCAAAGAAAGCAATGATCTGAAAAACCTCTTTTACCGGCATCCGGTCAAAAGGACAAACAGGGGGTTCCGGAAAATTCAGCAACTTCAGCACCTCTTCTACCCGGTCATTCTTATAATTCAGATACATTCCGTTTTCCTGAACCAGAATAACCGGAAATGCTTCACTTTCTTTTTGATAATGGATGAGAGAGGAGATATCCTTTGCCGGAATACAATGTTTATAGATCACCTCCTCTTTGCCGGCAAAACAATAGCTACCGTTTAAAGTAATATACCCATCAAACTGAAGATCTCCCAAATTATTGATCGCCGCCAGATGACGTCCTGTGGCAATAAAAACTTTAATCCCTTTTTTCCGTAGTGCCTCAATGGAATCTATCGCAGACTGAGGAACCTGATGAGTGTTAAAACTAACTAATGTACCGTCAATATCGAAAAAACTGCCTTTACCATAAACTATATCTATTCACCTATTCGTAGCACAAAGATAAAAACAATTCCTCATCCCGGCGGATTATCCTTTTACATTATGTATTTTCGCAGGAAATTTAACAGAATTGAAATATGGAATATAGAAAATTAGGCGGATCCGGATTATATGTACCCGCTCTTTGTTTTGGAACAGTCACTTTTGGAGGTACACACGGATTTGATAGCTGGGGAACTACACAGGTGGAAGATGCGACCCGGATGGTTCATATATGTATGGATGCAGGCGTCAACCTGTTTGATACGGCAGACGTATATTCTGAAGGATTATCGGAAGAGATCTTAGGGAAAGCACTGAAAGGTCTCCGGAATGATGCATTGATCTCAACAAAAGCGACTTTTACCATGTTAGACGGGGACCGGAATAAAAAAGGCTCTTCCCGCTATCATCTGATCAATGCCTGTGAAGCCAGTCTCAGAAGATTAAATACAGATCACATTGATATTTATCATATGCACGGATTCGATGCCAATACGCCGGTGGAAGAGACACTTCGTGCATTGGATGATCTGGTGAGCAGTGGGAAAGTCCGTTACATTGCCTGTTCTAATTTTTCTGGCTGGCATCTGATGAAATCCCTGTCTGTATCTGAAAGATATGGCTGGAGCCGTTATATTGCCCAACAAGTATATTACTCCCTGTTAAACCGGGACTTTGAGTGGGAATTAATGCCTTTAGGCATGGATCAGCAAGTAGGTTCCATTGTATGGAGCCCCCTCTCAGCCGGACGTCTGAGTGGCAAATACCGTAGAAATAATCCGGCTCCGGCAGATGCCAGAGTAGCACAGGGAGGTAGTCCCATTCCGGAAGAGGCCATTTCCTCAGAACGCCTGTATAATATAATAGATGTCTTAGATGAAATTGCCGGGGAAACGGGTCATACGGTTGCCCAATGTGCTTTAAACTGGCTATTGCAACGCCCAACCGTAAGCAGCATTATTATTGGTGCACGCACAGAAGAACAACTGAAACAAAATCTACAGGCAATAGGCTGGAGTCTTTCTTCCGAACAGATAAAAAGATTAGATGAAGTAAGCCAGACAACTCCGCCCTATCCTTACTGGCATCAGGCACAATTCCCTTTCCTGAATGCCCAGTTAACCTTCTAAGAGCAAATCATCACATAAATTAATTAGCACACAGATATGCATTTAAATATATTATCCCTATCATCTGTGTGCTAATTTTTCATCTCCTAAGAACAAAAAAACCTTTTTACCCGTTTTATATCTATATAAAAAGATAGATATATGAACATATTGAATCCACGGTTTTTAAATGACCAGATCCAGGTAGATCCCTACCTGACTTTTAATGGGAATTGTGAAGAAGCGTTTAACTGGTATAAACAGATCTTTCAGACAGAATTTAACTCACTCGTCAGATATAAAGAGATGCCGGAAGGACCTGCCATGTCCGAAGCAGAACAGGACAGGATTATTTATATTTCCATGCCTATCAGTGATTATGTTTATCTGACCGGAGCCGATGCGACAGAAGGGATGCCTGTAGAAGTAGGGAAAAACGTGGTACTGACCCTCACCTTATCGGATGAAGGACAGATGAAACAGATCTTCCATGATTTAGCGGAAGCAGGAGAGATCCTGATGCCTATCCAACAAACATTCTGGGCAGACCTGTATGGAATGGTGACCGATCAATTCGGGATCTGCTGGAGAATAAATTATAAACTGGCACATTATATTTAATAGTCCTTCTATACTTCGGGCTATGTTAACTATACAATGGTATGGGCCACTTCCGTCCGGTAATCTTCCATCGAACGCAGGATCACATCATAGGCTACATCCCGTCCATACATACCTTCGAGAATCATACGGGGATGTTTGTCCGTAGGAAGATCTTTATAGGTCGTAAAATAATGAATCAAACGGTTCAGCACCTTTTCCGGTAGTTCACTGATATCTTCAAACCGGTCATAGATCATATCTTCCTTCATCACAGCAATGATCTTATCATCCGCCTGGTTATGATCCAGTAATCGCAAACCTCCTATTGGGCGGGCCTTAACGATGATATCTCCGTGAGACACATCCTTTTCAGTCAGAACACAAATATCCAACGGGTCCCCATCTCCCTGAATATCTGTCCGATTCAAGGCCTGATTCGTCAGTTCGGCCACATGCCTGCCGGAAAAGGAGACAGGAATAAATCCATATAAAGCCGGAACAATGTTGGAATATTTCTGTGGACGGTCAATGGATAAATAACCGGACACTTTATCGATCTCATATTTTACCGTGTCCGTAGGAACAATCTCAATAAAAGCGGTCACCTCCTGAGGTACCTGTTCTCCCGGATAGATCCCATGCCAGGGATGTGCTTTGTGTCTATACATAACCTGCTTTCTTAAATCAGGAACTTCTCCTGGTTATCCTTTATATATTTTTCAAACAACTCATTCCCGGAAACCCACCGGAAGTAGTTATATAACTCTTCCAGAGAAATAAATCCACCATTAGTCCTTGAAAGCCGGGCATTGATACCTACATCCACCCTCAACTCTCCGGAAAGCCGGTTGTACTCGTCCAGCCGGCCATGACAATGACCATGGACCATACAGACCCCCTCCCGTTTCCCGTTCCAGGAAAGAATAGGATAATGGCAAAGAACCAGACGAAAATCTTCCTGAAGGAACGGATAAGCTGAGACCCTGAAATTCAGGTCCACTATTTCCCGGATCCATTTAAAAGACTTCGTAAGTGTCAGGCTGCTTTCATCCTTATTACCCACCACTAAATATTTGGTCCCCTGTAGCAGATCCAATAACCTCCTGACCTGCTCTGTCTCACCAAAAGAAAAATCACCTACAATATATACCTGATCCTCCTGTTTTACGATCGCATTCCAGAATTCAATCAGCCAATCATCGTAGACATCCGGGTCTGCCGGACCGTAGAAAGGCCGGACCGGATACTCCTCCATCATTCTTTTATGAAAAAAATGGGTATCGGATATAAAATAAACATCTGCCATATTCCCTGTTATGAATCCATATTAACCCCTTAACAAACATTCAACAGCGGAAGTTCGGGAAAGAATAAAAAAGAGATCAGACTTTACAGATATATACGTAAGAATTCCAACCGGGTTGCCGCTACCTTTAACCATTCACGAGCCATCAGTTCATGACCGAAAAGGGTGGGATGCACACCATCTCCTATCCAATATTCGATAGGCTTTCTTTTGGAGGCCTGCTGAAACAAAGCCGGATAATCAATCAGCAGAGCGTCAAATTCATGAGCGAGTGTCCGGATAAAAGCCTGTTTTTCTTCCGTATAACTCTCCCATAATTCTTTCTTTTCCGCTCTCTTACCAGTCGGATAAATAAAGGGTAATCCTAAAAGGATCAATAAAGAAGGATTCTTTTTCCGGCTGGATTGCAGGATATTCCGGTAGGATGCTTCAAAACCGGGTTGGATAGCCGGGTAGTCCGGATCATTGATCATATCCCCGACATCATTGATACCTGCTAAAACGCTCAGGACATCCGGATTCAGCGCCAATGCCTCCTCCTGCCAGCGATTTTCAAGATTATAGACCTTATCTCCACTAATTCCCCGGTTATAGAAAGTAAAACCGGCTTCCGGAAAGTCCGCTCCTATCCGGCTGGCAACCGCATGGGCATATCCCTGCCCCATAACATTGGGGATGTCTGTTCTTACCCGGTTCGCATCTGTGATGGAATCCCCCTGGAAAAGGAAAATAGATCCGGCAGGTACTTCCGGCCGGCAGAACTTGTTAGCCTTTCCGGCAAATGTATTCCCTGAAAAAATACCTAACCCCAGCGTACCGGCCAGAGAGGTTTTAAGAAAAGAACGTTTGGAGTATGTTTGCGGCATATTTAAGTAGTATTTGTAGGGCCAAATATAATCAAACGAAACCGCATCACAAAACCTCACCCTCCGGAAAAGAGTCCCCCCCTCCCTGTTTATCCGACTTATCCCTACCGGAGAATTCTGTTGATTTGAGTTAAGAATCCTGTAATTCCCCGATCATACCTGCAAACTTCTTTAAAAACCGCAACATTCCACCAGACACAACTGTCCTTTAAAAACAAAAAATGATAGATTATGGCAACAAGAAGACAGATTATGAAAGATATAGAGAACAAACAGGCACAGGCACGTGAACAATACGCCAAAAATAAAAACCTGTTAGGAGAGATCCAGGTAAAGGAACGGGCAACCGACTATATACACCCGAACCAACATCATTCCGGAAAAAAGTAATTCTCCATCACAAAGCCGGAAAATAAAACACACACAGATCACACCCCTATCTTAGTTGAAAAATAAATAAAAAGTGTGTGGTCTGTGTGCTAACAGGCTGGAGTAAAAAGGGTTTCCTTTTTTGATTGCGCTATGGACAAAAAGGACTATATTTGTCCTGTAAAACAGATATAAAACTTTTACCGATTAAAACAGACTGACTATGGTAGTGATCAATAATTACGAAGAATTTGAACAATATATCGGAAAGGAATTAGGGGTTTCCGAATACCTGAAAATTACTCAGGAACAGATCAATCTTTTTGCAGATGCCACATTAGATCATCAATGGATCCATGTAGATGAAGAACGTGCCAGGACAGAAAGCCAGTTCGGAACCACCATTGCACATGGCTATCTCACCTTATCCGTACTACCGCATATGTGGGCACAGATCGCAGATGTACGAAACGTTAAATCACTGATCAATTATGGAATTGAAAAACTTAAATTCAATCAACCAGTCACTGTGGGCAGTGAATTACGGGTAAGAGTAAAACTACTCGCCCTGACAAACCTGCGGGGAATTGCAAAAGCAGAATTAAAAGCGACTATGGAAATAAAAGATTGCCCGAAAAGTGCCTTTGATGCCACAATCGTCTTCCTCTACCATTTCAACAACTAAAAAGTTTGGGAGCAAGTATACCCAAAGTCCGCATGTTTATTTAATAACTTACCCTATATTGGGACGATTTTTATAGATACGTAAGGATTGTTGAAAGGAATCTGTAATTAGTGAAGTGGGCCCAAAAATTTGGACACAAACTTCAATTTGAGATGTCACAGAAAAGGAAGTATTGTTTGAAGGAACGTCTTTTAGCGGTTCGCTCGGTTATAGGGGATAATTTATCCTTTCGTCAGGCCGGTGGGCTTATCGGTGCCGACCATAGAGAGGTTCGCTGGCGGGTGGCCCACCACAGATTGTATGGGGAAAAAGCATTACCTCCTTGCGTTAGGGCCCATTACAACTCCTTATTTAAACTGCAGGTTGTAAAGGATATCTAAAGCAATGGATTATCTTTGCTGGATGCCAGCTTAAAGTATCGTATATTTAGTCAAAGTACACTTTGTGGTTGGTTGTACCGGTATAAAAAGGATCCCGAAAAAGCATTTTTGATGGAAAAAAGAAAGAAAAAAGCAACTTCTATCGCTGTGGATAAAGAAAAGGACGATTCCTTAAAAAGCCGCCAGGAGCTTTTACGGGAGTTAGAGTTGATGCGCTGTGAGAATGCCTATTAAAAAAAGTTAGATGCCTTAGTCCAGGAAAGGATCACCCTAGAGAAAGGGAGAAAATGAGTGTGGTCCAGGCACTAAGGCGCTCTTATAAATTATCGGATTTACTTACTGTATCCTCTCTTTCGCGCAGTACTTTTTATTACCATCTCTCTAAAAGAGAGAAAGAAGATAAATATGCTACGCATAAAAAGTTGATCCAGAAGATCTATGCCAGACACAGGGGTTGTTATGGCTATCGTAGGATTAGAGTGGAGCTCTGCCGCAAAGGCTACGCCCTGAACCATAAAACCGTCCTTTGGCTTATGCGCTGTCTGGGGATAGCCTCCCACATCAGAAGACACAAATACAAATCCTACAAAGCAGCGTGTGCTCAGGTGACCCCCAATGTGTTAGGGAGGAACTTCCAGGCTCAAAGCCCTAATCAAAAATGGGCTACGGATATCACCGGGTTTAGTATTAAAAGCAGTAAACTTTATCTCTCTCCCATCATAGATCTGTATAACCGGAAGATTAGTTATACCCTCTCTCTGAGCGTCCCACCTTTAAAAGTGTTCTTGAGATGTTAGAGAAAGCCTTTGAAAAACTATCTCCTACTGACCAGCCACTTATCCTTCATTCCGACCAGGGATGGCATTACCAGATGCAGCAGTATAGGCTCCGGTTAAAAGAAAAAGGTATTCTACAGAGTATGTCCACAAAAGCGAATCCGCTGGATAATGCTGTCATTGAAAACTTCTTTGGTATTTTAAAGAGTGAACTTTTCCATTTACAGCAGTTTAATTCAGTCGAACATTTAAAACAGGAAATAGAAAAATATATCCACCATTACAATAACAAAAGAATCAAACTTTCGTTAATGGGAATGAGTCCTGTACAATACAGGACCCATTTTGAAAACTTATATACTAAATAATCTGTCCAACTTTTTGGGGCACTTCACGACTCGCTTTACAAAACAATACAGATACCCCACTCTCTTCGTTTGAAGAAGTAAAAGAAAAAATTAGTCAATTAAAGCAAGTTGATTCTCCATTGCGGTTATTGATCCTGGCAGATGGAGGATATGGTAAAACAACCTTTCTAAAGCATTCTGCACAGGAAACAGCCTCTACTACAACTTTGTATCCATTATACGTTAGCTTGCGGGATTGTAAACGGGAAGATGTACTGAAAAATTATATTGGCGAAAGACATCCCGGCTTATTAAAACTCCCGGCTACAGACTACAAACATATATGTTTCTTTTTAGATGGTCTTGACGAAATAGGCGATACCGGTAATGCAGTTAAGCAGCTAAATGATTTTTCGCGGATCTATCAGGATAGCCACATATTACTTACCTGCCGTAGCAATGCTTATTTCGACCAATTGGCAGACTTTAGTCCGGTTCGGTTAATTGCTATCACAGAAGAAGATATAGAGACATATATCTCAAAAGTCTATACGAACAGTAATACCCCGGTTAATCCCGCAGAGCTGTTAAGTTCTATTTTTAGAGTTCTTTGAAATGATTATCTTAGCGTCTTTTTTGAAGAATAAATGGATTTAATAGCATTATTATCATTAGTAAAAGATCCTCGCCGTCAGGCTGGACGTCGTTTTAGGATAGACCATCTTCTTTTGATGTGTATTTTAGCAGTAATGAGTGGCAACTATGGTTACCGTGAAATAGGACGTTTTGTTCAGACTCATTTTTTATTTTTCATTCGCTATTTCGGTCTTCGTCATGGTGTTCCCAGTTTTATAACCCTTCGTAGTATACTTCAACTAGTAGATTTTGAGAGTTTTAATTTGGCTTTCAATATATGGGCTGGAAACTATGTAGGGATAGAAAGTGAGCAAACCCAGGAACAAAAAGAAGAGGTAAAAAAGAAAGAGGTTATTAGTATAGATGGTAAAGCAATTACTGCTAGTGTAAAAGAGCGTAATACAAGCTATCAACAATTTGTATCTCTTGTCTCTGCCTTTGCCTCAAAGCGTGGTGTACTCTTAGGATGTACCCCAATAGAAAATCACAAGAGAAGTGAAATTCCGGCTGTACAGGAGTTAATTACACTTTTAGGCCTAAAAGGTGTACTTTACTCATTAGATGCTCTGCACTGCCAAAAAAAACGACACAAATAATCCGGGAGTCTTCTTGTGACTATCTGATTCGGGTCAAAGCAAATCAGAAGAAGCTATACAAACAAATAAAAGAGAATATATCACAGATAGACAAACCGCTGGATTTTTTCCAATCTCACAGGTTAACGCGTGCCAGGGAAGAAATAAGAAAAGTTTCTCTTTACAATACTGTGCAGGAGATATCTTCAGAATGGGTCGATCTCAACCGTATTATTAAAGTGGAAAGGATTCGTCTTAATCAGGGACATCTTCATACTAATACAGCCTATTATATAAGCAGTCTTGAAGATGATACAGCAGAGTTATTTCACGATTATATACAGCAACATTGGAGTATTGAAAACAGGTTACACTGGGTTAAAGATGTATCCATGAGAGAGGATAAATCTAAAACAGTGGGCGGTATGGCTGCAGAAAATATCTTTTTACTGAGAAAGATTACTATTAATCTATATCGAGCGGATGGGTTTGATTCCATCCGCTATGCTACACAAAGATTCGCTAATAATCTAAAAGAACTTATTAAACTCATAAAAATGAGCAGTAATAAAAATAGAACTTAACAGCCCTGCGGTTAATCCCGGACATTTCCTTACAGAAGTCTACCAAAACAATTTCAGGAACCTGGTATTCAATCCCTTTTATCTGGAAAGTCTCATACAAAGTTATATCGACAACAGTAATAGTCTGCAGACCAGCAAAGAACAACTTATACTCCATCTGCTGGATTGCCGTAAAAATAAAGACAACGAGCACCGTCCGGATCTGCTCCCTAACCGGGCAGACATCAAACGGAAAATTAATAAGCTGGGTGAGAAAATTGCTTTTACGCTGGCACTTATGGAAGTTCGTAGTATAACAGAAGATCAGTTGGCCGATTTAACCAACGAACACTTTGAATTAGCGATCCATACATTACCTATCCGGAAAGGTGGACATACTAATCAAACACAATACTGGGAATTCGAACATAACATTTTTCTTGAACATCTGGCTGCAACTGTCCTGAAAAAATTACCGGTACAACAAATCCTGACTTATACTACATTTGCAGGCAAAGTGAAGACCAGGTGGAAAGATATTATTGCATACCTGCTCGGAATACTCGATAAACAGCAACCGGATGAACAGCAATTATCAGACGATCTATTACAATGGTTGGTAGAAAATGACCCGATGTTACTTTTAAAAGTGGAAGTTACCCAGGTCCCCCCCACTCTACATAATGAAATATTTAAAAGAATATTTCAATGGTCTAAACAAACGACGATCTGGATAGACCGGTATGGCGATATGCAACAACTGGCAGCATTTGGAGAAACAGCCGGTAATATACGATATGTTTTTGACGAAATAGCAGATCCGCAAAACCATTGGCGGAACAGAGCCAATGCAGCAGAACTATTTTCCCATTTTAACCTGGAGAAAATCCCGGAACCGGAAAGACGGCAAATGGCAGAAAGATATACAGAACTGATTCTTCAGCAGACTGATCACCACCTGCTTCGTTTTTTGGTTGACCATTTCCCATTCACTTATATAGATTTACTGGATAAGATAGTTAACAAAGTAAAATATACAGAAGACAAACATGTTTATTCCAGTCTTTTCCGTTTAATTGAAAAATATGAGTTACAAGACAGATATATTAGTGTTTTATTGAATGGATTAAAAAAAACAGGAAAAAGTGACTCTACAACATCCTTATTCACACATTCACAAATTCTTAATAGTTTGACAAAACTAAAAAACCCAGAATCTTTTTATAAGCTATTTAAATTATTTATTAATCGAGAAGCATACTACACATGGACAAACACTGAAAAAGAGGAACTAAAAAGAATTGTGAAACAAAGTACTTATTGCTATACTCCACAACTATTAGACTTAGTTCTGCAGGCATTAAGATCACTTACTATCGTATTTAATTTAGACGAAGCCTTTATTTCCTTTTTCGAAAATAAAAACATCCATACAGATGCAATAAACAAACTTCTGGACTTTTTACAGCAAGAAAACGACTGGCATGATATGGTCATACTATCCAAAATAATAAAAGAAGAAGAATTACCTCTCTTATACCCAAGAGTAAATAATCCCAATCTTTACCATGTATTATATAATCACTTACCTGAAAATACATCAATAGCCAAGAAAGTGGCCGAACACCTCCAAAAAGAATACAATTATGAAATTCCGGAACCTATTGAAAAGTTGGAAAAAGCCAGAAAACAGGAAGAATTCAACATCCTCTTTGACAAAGAAAAATTCTATCTTGCATGTATGAATATATTTCAAACTATAGGTTCAACAACTATAAATATCCGGAAATTACGGG
>JAJQEE010000223.1 GCA_021201865.1 Tannerellaceae bacterium
AAGAAAGCACTGTTCTATACTCCGGGCTTTCTTTATGATAAGTGTTTAGTAAAAGGTTAGGGCTGCTCTTTACTTTCAACAGGCTTTTTTACCCATACGGCTAACTTCCCTCCATGCACAGTAAATTTCCCTTTTCCCGAATCATCAATGGTTACCTCTTCCTGTATATTTCCGGTAACTTCATGCCAGACCTCACCTTTCCGGTTTTCACCGACAAACATGGTTTTGTCACCATCCTCACCATTCGAAAGTAGGACAGCAACACCGGAATCCGGATGAAATTCGTCCCCTAATCGTATAAAACCGGCCGTGTTGGGATGGTCAAAATAATTTTGTTGTTCCCCGAAAGCATATGTTCGTCTCACATCCAGTAGGATCTCCAGCGTTTTCCGGTGGGGAGATTTTTTACCTCCGATCCCATAATAGTCTTCATAAAAAATGCAGGGATACCCTTTTTGCATCAGTAAAATAATACCATAGGCAATGGGTTTGAACCAATCCTGTACCTGTGATTCTAAGGAGCTACCCCATTGAGAATCATGGTTATCAACAAATGTTACTGTTTGCTCCGGATGTTGAAGCATCAGTGAATCGGAAAACAGATTTTTCATATCGTAGTCCCTTCCTTTCAGGGAAGCCTGATACATATTATAATGAAGGGGAACATCAAATAAATCTATCTGGTAGTCAATGCCTTCTAAGTAACTCTTCAGAGCATTGATATCCTTTTCCCAATATTCTCCTACCGCATAAAATTCTTCTCCCATTACCTGCCGGATTGCATGTAAAAATTGGGAAATAAAACCTTCGTTGATGTGTTTGATGGCATCCAGTCGCATGCCATTAAGGTTCAGTTCCTTAGCGACCCAAACTCCCCATTTGATCATTTCATCCACCACTTCCGGATGATCAAAGTCAATATCGGCAAACATAAGGTAATCATAATTCCCGTTTTCTCCATCTACTCCGTCACTCCAGGACTTACCCTCTCCCATAATCTGATAGATCGCTTTTTCCCCATTTGCCTGATTAAAGTCCGTTCCGGAAAAATGATACCAATGCCATTTGAAATCCGAATAGGTTTCTCCTCTGCCTGGAAAATCAAATCCGGTCCATCCTTCGATCTCATATACATCGCTGATGTATTTACCGCGGTCATTCGGATCTACCTCGCGAACCTGGAACTTTTCTGTGTAGTCAGCACCGGCTTTATGGTTCATCACTACATCCAGATAGACAGAGATCTGATATTTATGGAGCTCCTGAATTGCCTCAATTAACTCCTCTTTGGTCCCGTATTTAGTCCGGACCGTTTCTTTCTGATTGAATTCCCCTAAATCATATAAGTCATATATTCCATATCCGACATCCTTGTCGGATGTTCCTTTACAGGCTGGAGGAAGCCATACGGAGGTGACGCCTATTTCCTGTAGATGAGCGGCATCATCTTTTAATTTTTTCCAGAATTTTCCATCAGCGGGTATATTCCATTCGAAATACTGCATCATTATGCCATTCTTCATATCTGCTTGATTTTAAATGATTATAAAAAACAGGATTGCTTTTTGATAAAAACAAATTTTAAGGACCTACTGTTACTATTACATCGTTAAATAATCTAATAGACTAAAATCATATGGATCTTTATTCGGGTTTACCTTATTGGATCGCTAAGAATCCGTTGTATAATTATTATAATCCCTTGCAATCCGATCAGGAAACAGAGGTGTTGATTATCGGATCCGGGATCACCGGGGCTTTGGTAGCACATGAATTATGTATGGCAGGTATACGGTGCGCAATGATTGATAAACGGGATATCTCTTCCGGAAGTTCGGTGGCCAGTACCGCATTGTTGCAATATGAGATTGATACTCCTTTAGTGAAATTAAAAGAAATGATTGGAGAGGAAAATGCGGTGGAAGCCTTTCGTGCCTGTCTGAGATCAATCACAGATGTGGAAACAGTCTTTAAGATTATTGGATATGATCCTGATTTTGAAAGAGTACCCAGTTTGTATTATGCCAGTAATAGGAGAGGGGAGAAACTGATCCGGGAAGAATATAAGCTTCGAAAAAAAATATGACCTGCCATCCCGGCTACTGACAAAAAAAGAGATAAAAGAGACATTCAGTTTTCGATCTTCCTGTGCGCTCTATAATGAAGTGTCTGCTCAGATGGATGCCTATGCGGCAGCCAGCCATCTGATCGATTATCACCGGCGAAGAAGTGGATTAGCAGTCTGGTCTCATACGGAGGTCAAAGAATGTGTTAAACAGGAGGAGCAATATAAAGTAGTGGCGGTCAATGGATGCCGGATCCAGTGTAAATATGTAGTCATAGCTGCTGGTTTTGAAGCCGGAGCCTTTTTACCGGAAAAAGTAATGGACCTGACCTCTACCTATGCAATTATTTCACAACCGGTAGATGAACAATTCCTGTGGCATAAACATAGCCTGATCTGGGAGACAAAAGAACCTTATTTATATATACGTACCCATGGGAACCGGATCATAGTTGGCGGAGAGGATGAGAATTTTAAAAATCCGGTATTGCGGGATAAATTATTAAGAAAAAAGTGGCTATTCTGGAAAAAAAGATACATAAATTATTCCCGGAGATCCCTTTCGTGACAGACTTTGCCTGGTGTGGTACCTTCAGTACCACAAAAGATGGATTACCCTATATCGGGAACTGGCCGGGAGATAAAAATATGCTATATGCCTTAGGATATGGAGGAAATGGGATCACTTTCAGTATGATAGCTGCCCAGATCATCCGGAATAAAATAAAAGGTATTTCCGATAACCGGGAAAAGATTTTTGGATTTGAAAGACGTTAACTCCCCTCCGTTTTTATTACCTGTTGTTCTATTTAAATAAACTAATCAGCAGAGCGATATTTAAAACGGTAACAATCCCTCCTAAAACAGATAGAAGGACAACCGTTCTACGTTTATTGGCAAATTTTCCCATGACCTTTTTACTGGAAGTCAGATAAACCTGGGTAAAGACAGTGATAGGGAGTTGTATGCTCAGGAACATCTGAGATAGGATCAACCCTTTAAAAGGGTCACCGATCAGGAAAATGATTCCTAATGCCGGTATAAAAGAAAGTAATATCCCGGATTTCGAATGATAGTCTTTATAATGATAAGGCTCGTTAAAGAACCCGGCAAAAATGCATCCTCCTGCTATGCCTGATGTAATGGTAGAAGATACCCCGGCCAGGAGTAATGCTGCGGCGAAAATAGTCCCTGCATTATTCCCCACTAACGGGGTGAGAAGCTGTTGAGCCTGTTCCAATTCATCAACGACCATATTCCTCTGAAAAAAGGTAGAAGCTGCCAGTATGATCATCGCGGAATTGATTGCCCAGCCGATGGTCATAGAAAAAAGTGTATCCGCAAATTCATATTTTAATTGTTTACGGATCACCTCGTCATCTTTTAGATTCCATTTCCGGCTTTGGATTACCTCTGAATGCAAAAACAGATTATGAGGCATTACTACGGCGCCCAATACACTCATAATGATCAGGAGGGAATTATCCGGGAAACTGGGTTTAACCCATCCTTTGGTTGCTTCTGTCCAATTTACATCTACAAGGATTAGTTCGTATAAAAAAGAAAGTCCGATAATAGAAACAAAGGTAATGATCCACTTTTCAATTTTGCTGTATGTGTTACTGGCCAACATAGCAATACATACGATCGTAACGATGGTTGCTCCTGCCTGGATTGGTATCCCAAACAGCATCCGGAGAGCGATCGCTCCTCCCAGTATTTCCGCTAAGGAAGTAGAAATACTGGCCAGCATGGCTGTTCCGAGAATGGGTTTACTTAAATAACCGGGAATATATTTATGTGCTGCTTCTGAAAGGCAAAGTCCGGTGACAATACCCAGATGAGCAACATTATGCTGAATAATGATTAGCATCAAAGAAGAAAAAGTCACTACCCAGAGTAGCGCGTATCCAAAAGAAGAACCGGCAGCTAAATTGGTTGCCCAGTTTCCCGGATCGATAAAACCGACAGTTACTAATAAACCGGGACCAATATATTTGAATAATTCAAAATTCCTGTGAGAGACAGGATGCTCCCCTTTGACTTTACCAAATAATTTCATAGATGAATGGATAAT